>JAFCZY010000448.1 GCA_019314105.1 Deltaproteobacteria bacterium | reverse complement strand
GTATAAACAAACCCTTCCTCTTCCAGGACCTGCACCGTCACCGGAACCCCTTGAACATAATTAATGAAATTGGCATAACAGGCATAATGCGGATCGGAAATAATGATCTCATCCCCGGGATTCACAAGAGCGGAAAACAACAGCAACATGGCCGGAGAAGTGCCTGACGTCACCAGGATCTGTCCGGGATCGATGGTCGTATGATAGGTTGTTTTATGGTACTCACTGATGGCCTCCCGGAGGCGAATATCACCCAGGCTGTGGGTATAGTGTGTCTCATTTTTAGAAAAAGCGTCAATGGCGACCTTATTAACACAGGCGGGCACATTAAAGTCAGGTTCTCCGATCTCCATATGGATAACATCAATACCGGATGCTTCCATTTTATGGATCTTTTCAAGAATCTCCATCACAATAAAAGGCGTTATTTTTTCACATCTGTCGGCGGGTTTCATTTAAAGCACCTTGTTTAACGGATATTCAATAATGCCTTCCGCACCCACTTTCAAAAGCTTTGGAATCAAATCCCTGACCAGTTCCGTATTAATAATGGTTTCTACGGAATACCAGTCCGATTGATACAAGGATGCAATGGTGGGAGCATTCAGGCTTGGGAGAAGAGAAACGATCTTGGCAATTTTATTTTCCGGCACATTCATTTTTATTCCCACCAGCTTTTCAGCGACCAGCGCCCCTTGCAGCAACATGGCAATCTGCTCTATTTTCTCTCTTTTTGCAGGGATTTCCCAGGCAGACTTATTTGCAATCAACTGGGTATTGGTCTGCATTACTTCATGGATCACCCTTAAATTATGAGCCTTTATCGTGCTTTCTGTTTCCGTGATTTCCACAATGGCATCTGCAAGACCGGAAACAATCTTGGCTTCAGTCGCTCCCCAGGAAAATTTGATATTGACATTAATATTCCGTTCCTTAAAAAACCGTTCTGTAAATTTTACAAGTTCAGTGGAAATGGTTTTACCTTCAAGGTCTTCAAGGATTTTTATGGGAGAATCATTTGCAACGGCAACCACCCATCTGGCAGGTCGGGCACTGACTTTTGAATAAATAAGATCTGTTACCACATGAACATCGGATTCATGTTCTGCAATCCAGTCAAGGCCTGTCAATCCGGCATCGATGACGCCACTTTCAACATTAATGGACATCTCCTGGGCACGACACATGGCACATTCAATGGATTCATCATCTATATCGGGGAAATAACTTCTTCCTTCAATATTAATTTTCCACCCGGACCGTTTAAAAAGATTGATTGTTGCATTTTGAAGGCTTCCCTTGGGAATGCCTAATTTCAGTATTTTTTCCATTATTTATATACCTCTTTTGGATCAAAAATTTTCGATTCTACTATGGTTAAATCATTCCCTTCCACTTTTGAAAAAAAACAACTCTTATACCCTTTATGACACGCTGCATTACCGACCTGATCCACCTTTAGAAGAACCGTATCATTATCACAATCCACCCGGATTTCTTTTACATGCTGCACATGGCCGGAGGTTTCCCCTTTTTTCCATAATGCATTCCTTGATCGGCTGTAATAAGTGGCTTTTCCGGTTTTCAACGTTTCCTTAAAGGCTTGCTCATTCATGTAAGCCAGCATCAGGACTTCACCTGTTTTATCATCCTGTGCAATAGCAGGGATCAATCCATTGCCCTTTTTAAAATCAAGTTTAAAATCAAGTTTAAAATCAAGTTTTACCATAACCTGCAACAACCCCTTTAGAATATAATAATCAAAACTTAATTAACTAACCAATATTGTTCAAAAAGTCAAATTTTAAAAATTCTATTCTATGTCAAAAAAAGCAGTCTATATCAATACCAATGTTTATAATCAGGGTAAAGATCTTTCTAATTATATTTGGCGTAAGCCGTCAAATAAACCCATTTTTTTCTCAGATCTGAATTTTTTCTTGCTTCGAAAAATCCTGTCTGATAGAAATCGAATCTATATAAGTCTGAATTTTTTTGATCAAATATACTTTTTAATGCATTGAGAATTTTTATCGTGATGAAGTTTAAATGGGAAGATTTCCTGAACAGACATAGAGATC
>JAFCZY010000447.1 GCA_019314105.1 Deltaproteobacteria bacterium | reverse complement strand
TATTTTAGCAGTTTTAAATTCCATATCTTGTACCATTTCGAAAAAATGCCGGGCACCCGGGTTTGATCCGGGCCATCCGCCTTCAATATAATGAATGCCTGATTCATCAAGCCGCCTGGCTATTTTTACCTTGTCTTCAGGGGAAAAGAATATGTTTTCTCCCTGCATGCCATCCCTTAGCGTGGTATCGTATAAAAGTGATTCTTCCATTGTGGGTCCTGTTTATTTGTTTTTACCGGTTAATTTTAATGAATGCTTCCCATTTTCCCTTGCCAGAGCGATAGACCCGGTGGAGGCTATTTCAATGATCCCCATAGGGTTTAATAATGAGACGATGGCATCATGTTTTTCACTGTCTCCGGATACTTCGATGGTGTAGTGGGAAAGACCCACATCAACGATTTTGCACCTGAAAATGTCAACGATTCTTAATATATCCGCTTTTTTTTCAGATTTTGCATTTACCTTGATTAATGCCAGTTGCCGCTGAACATATTTTTTATCTGTCAGATCATTTACCGTAATAACATTGATCAGCTTGTGAAGCTGTTTTTTTATCTGTTCAATAATATGAGGTTCACACTTGGTCACCATGGTAATTCTGGATACATCCGGTTCTGCTGTGCTGGCAACACTCAGGCTGTCAATGTTAAACCCCCGTCCTGAAAAAAGGCCTGAAATTCTTGAAAGAACTCCCGGTTCATCATCTACGAGGATGGAGAGCAGGTAGCTGTTTGTTTTCATCATACACATCCTTTTTAAGAGTTTAAATTAAACCAGAAGCATTTCCGTAATTGCACCACCGGCCGGAACCATGGGGTAAACAGATTCTTCCCTGTCCACGGCAAAATCCATGATCACCGTTCCCTCATAGTTGAGGCCTTCTGATAGAGTGGATACCACTTCATCGGGCCGGGTGCATCTTAACCCTTTTGCCCCATATGCCTCAGCCAGTTTTACAAAATCAGGCGCATTTTCCATATGCGTAAAAGAGTAAACTTTTTTATAGAAAAGTTCTTGCCATTGTCTTACCATTCCCAGATATTGATTGTTCAGGATAACGATTTTAACATCTATTTTTGATTCAATGGCCGTCATTAATTCCTGGATATTCATCTGGATGGATCCGTCGCCGGCAACATCCACCACAACCTTATCAGGACAGGCTGCCTTGGCACCGATGGCTGCGGGTAATCCAAACCCCATGACCCCCAGCCCTCCGGAGGTAATAAAATGATTGGGCTTGTTAAAGTGATAATACTGCGCCGCCCACATCTGGTTCTGCCCGACTTCAGTGGTAATAATGGCATCACCCTTTGTCAGTTCATAGAGTTTTTCAATGACAAACTGAGGTTTGATCACAACACTGTCCTGCTCATATTTCAGAGGAGTAGTGTCTTTCCATTCCTCAATCCGGTTAAGCCATTGCTGGCGATCATTTTTAAAATCTTCCGGGTTTTTATCTTCCATCAATTGAATGATTCCTTTTAAGGCAGCTTTGCAGTCCCCCACGATGGGACATTGGACTTCGATATTTTTATGGATGGAAGTGGGATCGATATCAATCTGAACAATTTTAGCTTCAGGTGCAAATTTTTCAATGTTTCCAGTCACCCTGTCATCAAACCGGACACCTGCGGCAATCATGAGATCACAATGGCCAATACTCATATTGGCCATGCATGCCCAGCATACCCAGCCATAGCGGATCTGATCCGGGGAAAGCTCCCAGACCCATCAAAGATGCAGTGACAGGGATATCCGCCATTTTGGCAAGACGGGTAAGGTCGGCGGATGCCTGGGAGAGAATCACACCGCCCCCGGTAAAAATAACCGGTCTTTTGGCTTTTCCAATCAGATCGACCACCTTTTTGAGCTGTTTTTTGTTGGGTTTATAATTGGGTTTATAGGATTTCAAAGAGATCTCTTCCGGTTCTTTGAAATCAATTCGGGCATTTTGAATATCCTTTGGCAGATCAACGAGGACAGGGCCGGGCCTTCCTGATCTTGCCAGATGAAAGGCTTCTTTAATAATAGATGCCAGCTTGGTGACATCTTTTACAAGGTAATTGTGTTTGGTACAGGGCCTTGTGATCCCCACAATATCCACTTCCTGAAAGGCATCATTCCCTATCAGTGTTGTGGGTACCTGGCCTGTAAACACAACACTTGCATAACCATCGGCTGCATGGACAGCACCCTGTTCATGCCGGACAAGGATATGATGAAGGCCATCCTGTTTTGCCAGCGCATCATAAATATCAATGACAGCACCGCCCGGATATCCGAAAATTGTGTCAATTCCTTCTGCCTTAATCATTTTGATAAGAATCTGGGCACCTGTAAGTTTCATTTTGATTGTCTCCAAATTAAAAAAGCCGTTATCTGCCCCCCTGGGGCTGATAACGGCTTTTAAAGTTGATTTAAGGTTTATGCCACTACGAGCCCCGTCGCCTGGAGGTAATAATAATGACCTCCACGATAATAAGGACTAGTAGGTTGTTAATAATATTTGGTTTCATAATTTTTTACTCTACTTAAATAAGTTTTATTATATATAAATTTTGTTTAAGTCAAGAAAAAAATTGTATTCCGCTGGATTTTATGATTGAGCGATAGATACATGATTAATGGAAGAGGCCATAAAGCCTGCCCCAAAGCCATTATCAATATTGACGACGGCGATATTTGAACTGCACGAATTGAGCATTCCTAAAAGAGCGGTCATTCCTTTGAAACTTGCCCCATATCCAATGCTGGTCGGAACAGCGATGACAGGGGCTTTGACCATGCCGGCCACGACACTGGGCAAAGCGCCTTCCATTCCGGCAACAACAATGATGACCGCAGCGTTCATAATTTGTTCCTGATGGGCAAAAAGTCGGTGAATACCGGCCACACCGACATCAAAGACAGACTTGACGTCATTCCCCATGGCGCAGGCCGTTAAAAAAGCTTCTTTTGCTACAGGGATGTCGGATGTCCCGGCAGAAATCACAAGGATTTTTCCAAAACCAGTGATTTCGGGTTCATTCTTTTTCAGCCATAAAAATTTTGCGTCTTCAAAATAATCCGCTTTGTGAAACACGGAAATTATTTTTTGCGCTTTTTCTTTGTCAAGGCGGGTGACAAGAATAACCTCCTCATGGACGATCATTTTCTCCATGATACCGATAATCTGGTCGCTGGTTTTTCCCGGCCCGAAAATCACTTCGGGAAATCCCTTTCTTAAAGACCTGTGATGATCTATCTG
>JAFCZY010000446.1 GCA_019314105.1 Deltaproteobacteria bacterium | reverse complement strand
TATCAATCTTTGCGGAGCCGTGCTCTGTTCAGCACCTGTAAAGAGCCTGACCATTGAGAATATTCCAATGGATGCCAATGAAAATCGCCCTGCCCTGCCCTTAAGCTTTTTTAAACAGAATCTTTTATTTGATATTCGAAATAAAGCTCATAACCTGTCCAATGTACTTATTTTTCATGGAGATACAGATGAAATAGTCCCGGTTTCAAATGCCTATGATATCTACAATCAGGCAAAAGAGCTCAAACGATTGATCATCCATAAAAACGGAAATCACCAGATGACTTCAAAAAAAGATCAAGCTGAATTTGAGGCTGAAGCTGTGGCATGGTTTTCAAGATGTTTTAACCATCAAAATCAACTGCCGTCTTAAAAGCTCCAACGCCATCATGGCAAACATTTTTTTATTTCTGACCCTGTCACCAAAAGAAAATTTGTATGTTCTGGCCATGGACACGGATGGCCCTGAAAATCCGATGCATACCATTCCAACGGGTTTTTCTTCAGTGCCGCCCCCAGGCCCTGCAATACCCGTGGTTGAGATGGCAAAATCAGCACCAGCCCTAAGCCTTGCACCCTGTGCCATTTCAAGGGCCGTTTGTTCATGAACCGCCCCATATTCAATGATGGTTTCTTTTCTGACATTTAAAATATTTATTTTCGCATCATTGGAATAGGTAACACCTGAAAATAAAAAATAATTAGAACTTCCTGCTACATCGGTCACCATATTTGAAATCAGCCCTCCCGTACAGGATTCTGCAATGGCAAGGGTTTTCTTCTCTTTTGTTAACAACCGCCCTATCTCCTGTGCAATGGATAATCCCTGCCTGGAGACCACTTTATTTTCAAGCTGCCCGATGGCCCATTGTTTTGCCATTTTAATATCAGATCTCGCCTTCTTATCGTCTTTAGTAGAATCTGTTAAAATTATTTTGACTTCTATCACAGGAAAATCAGCCCGAAACCCCAGCCGCATTTGGGGAAACTTTGTTTTAAACCCTTTTAATAATGCCCCGACCCTTGATTCTGGAAGGCCGAACACGGTGAGTCGTTCAATCAAAATATCATTGTTGAGGTTAAATTCATTCATCAATACCTGTTTGATTTCTTTTTCAAACATAATTTTCATTTCAGACGGCACACCCGGCATAAAGAAAAACCCGCACTGATTGATTTTTATATATAATCCCGGTGCCGTGCCATTGTGATTGATAATCATATGTGAACCTGCCGGCAGCATGGCCTGTTTTTCATTGTCTCTGGTCAAGACAAATCCTCTTTTCTTAAAATAGGATGTCATGGATACCAGCGCGTCCTGATTCAATTCAATCCTGTGGCCGGATGCTTTACTGCATGCAAGGGCGGTCACATCATCCTGCGTCGGCCCCAGTCCACCCGTCACAAGACAGATATCGGCTTGTAAAGAAGTGTCACCAATAACGCCGGCAATATCAGTAACATCATCACCAACCGCCATAATCTTTTGAACATCAATCCCCATATCTTTTAATACTTTGCAAAGAAAGGCTGAATTGGTATCAACGATATCGCCTAAAAGAACTTCATCACCAGTTCGATCATGACTTATCTCCTCTAATTTTAAAAAAAGCAGCATGGTTTGATGAGAAAAAAGCAGGATTTTTACGAATGCCCGACCCGACCAACACCTGTTTCTTAAATATTTTATCGATAAAGTGTTTTACTTTTCTTCTCTCCCACCCAAAAGGATGAGTAAAATTTAAATATAACGAAAGATCTCCATGGTAAAACTCCTGAGTATCCAAATCTTTGGCATCATCACTGAATTTAGGAAGATTAAACACCGCCAGATTTAAATAATCAATATAATTTTCATGGGCTTTAACATATTCAAGCGTCTTAAATGCGCTCTGCTCATTTTCATAACTCGTCCCGAAAAGAAGATAAACAAAAGTTAAGATGCCTGCGTGATGCAGGTTTGCAAGAATGGTTGACACCATACGCAAATGGGTTCCCTTATTCATCTGGTCCAGCACGTCCTGATCCCCTGATTCAAGCCCCAGTTTCAGCATGTCACATCCCGAGCGTTTAAGATCATGGCAGAAATCCGGATCCAGAAACTCTTTTTCAAATCTCACGAACCCATACCATTTAAATCCAAATTTATTCTTTGATACGGCTTTTAAAAAAGCCGGGGTAACCGCATTATCAATAAAATGGATATAATCCGGTGTATATTTTTGGTCGATTTCTTTTAAATCCTGCAACACCTTTGATGCCCGCTGAGAACTATAGGGACGGGTTTCCGCCTTTTCCGGACAAAAATTACATTTACTCCAATAGCAGCCGATGGATGCCCTGAAAGGCAGGACTTTCCCAGGCGCTATATACAAATCGTCTTTTACAAAATCATAATCCGGAATATAATGCTTCTTGGAAACATTTTTTACACCCAAAAGTTCCAGCAGCGGAATTTCCCCTTCTCCCCTGATCATGACATCAATCAGGTCGGCAAAAGGATCATTGTAATCCGGCCTACTCATCCAGGAGGATATAAGCCCCCCGCCCATAACAATTTTTTTGTCTTTAAAATTATCTTTGATCCATCCGGCAAGAGCAAAACTGACCAGTGCCTGATTCAGATAACACAGAGAAATGCCAATATATTCGGAATCTGTCTGTTGAACCTTATGCCTCAACTTGTCTTCAAAAAACGGATAAAACGGATTCTCTTTATACTGCCTGGCACTTTTCAGCAAATCTTTGCTGTTAACCGAAGACAGGGTCGCATCCGAATAATCGCTTAAGGTTATCCTGAATCTTTTCGTATCCACACTAATGGACAACAACTTGTTCAAATCATAAACCCGCTGGTGATACCGATCCATATTTTCATACAACGCGCTGTTTTTTAAATCGAAAAGTATTTTTTCTCTGTTCTTTAATGCCCTTTTTGACCAGGAATCAATGGGGACAAGATCTGAATTGATCAGATACAAAAGCCCTTCAATATTGGCATCCACCACCTGACACGATATTCCGTGTTCCTTTAAAGCAGCAGACAAAAGCGCCACCCCGGCAGGCGGTTCACACGGTTTGGCAACGGGCGGAAAAATCAGCAACATAATAAAACATCCTAATATTAATCAAATAAAAACTATTCGCTTTTATCAAATTAATAATTATTGAGGTATTTTTTCCATCGTGGTATCCGTATGTTAATATCATCCTGAAGTGAATGAATATGCGGACAACCGCTCAACTACTTGTTCTTTTTAAAAGGGAATTGTAAATGATTCATGGAATGGAACATTTGGAAACAATATTCGACAGAGTTGAATATTTGCAAAACCTTCTTATCGATGAAGCAACCGGCGGTTCAGGTAATGACGAGCATTATCAAGCAATCCGCATGGAAATTTTAGATAATCCTTTATACAGCAATTTCATTCCAAAATGGATTAAGGTGAACCGAAGCCTTGCTCAATTCTGGCAGTTTATAAAGTATAAACATGACAATTATGCTGATCGCCGTAGGTTTATTTGGGATACTTTTAACCCATTTTTAGAATTTCTAGAATCTGGACAGGCTTCACCGTAATGGAGTAGATTATAAAGAATTGCCTGAAGCATTCCATCAATATTTTGAAGAGGGTGTCCAACCGCTGGATAAGCCAATGTGCTAAATATTAGACGAGATTTTTTCTAAAGACTCGTTAAATTTTAGTATGGAGAATGAATTGAAACCTTCAACAAAGATTAACAATCCTGAAGAACGGTGGATGTCATACACCACATTTGACAATAACTCTAAAAGAATTGAATTACTGGCTCCCGGCGGAGATATTGACTCAATAAAAGCTGCTATTGCAGCCGGCACAGATGCCATATACTGTGGGTTAAATCAGTTCAATGCAAGGAACCGGGCGACCAATATAAACATTGAAGATCTAAACGGCGTTATACACCTTGCTCATAAAAATAATTGTAAGATTTTTCTAACCCTCAATATAATTATGGTGGGGAGTGAAATTCCGTATCTGATTCAATTGCTGAATAAATTGGCTAATACTGGAATTGATGCAGTGATTGTTCAGGACATGGGATTATTTTATATTCTTTCAAAATATTATAAAGGGATTGAAATACATGCATCTACTCAGCTGAATACGCATAACAAAGGTCAAATTAAATTTATAAGTGAACTGACGGGTTCCAGGGTTAATCTATCAAGAGAGTTGAGTATCCATGAGATAAATGAGCTGACTTTAGTTGGGCAGAAAAAGAATATTTTAACAGAAGTGTTTGTCCATGGCTCCTATTGTATCTCCTTTTCAGGCCTATGCTATCTAAGTTCCGTTCAAAGCGGGAATTCAGGAAATCGAGGTAGATGCAGCCAACCCTGCCGGGACAGGTATTTACAAACACCGGAAGGCAAGGATTTCCCCCTTAATCTTAAAGATAATTCATCTTATTTAGATCTAAAGTTGTTATCTGATGCAGGTGTGGCTTCAATTAAGATTGAAGGGAGGATAAAAAAGTATGAATACGTTTATACGGTTGTCAATGCTTGGAAAAAACAACTCGATAGCTTTTATAGTCAAGACAAGGTGATAGCT
>JAFCZY010000121.1 GCA_019314105.1 Deltaproteobacteria bacterium | reverse complement strand
ATATTCAGTCAGTTCGGTATCTACCCCGACAATAAACTCATCTGAGTAGGGATCACGGATATCTTCCTGGGTAACTCTTCCAAGAATTCTTTCTCCAAGGGTCTGAATAATTTCACCCCCTTCGTATAATGCTTCCACCTCTATCCCGTTAATGGTACCACAATCGACTTCAACAATCGTACAATCCTGGCCGACATCGGCCAAACGTCTTGTGAGATATCCTGAGTTTGCTGTCTTCAAGGCGGTATCAGCCAAACCTTTACGTGCACCATGGGTTGAAATAAAATATTGAAGGACTGACAGGCCTTCACGAAAATTGGCTGTAATCGGATTTTCAATGATCTCACCGGAAGGTTTAGCCATCAAACCACGCATACCCGCCAGCTGACGCATCTGATCTTTACTTCCACGAGCTCCCGAGTCTGCCATGACATAAACAGCATTCATTTCTTCAGAACTATCCGCATCCTTGTCGCCTGTCGGATTTCTCATGACTTCCATCATGGCATCAGCAATGTCATCCGTGCTTTGTGCCCAGATATCAACCACCTTATTATATTTTTCTCCTTGTGTGATCAGACCTTCTGAGTACTGATCTTTAATATCCTCTATCTGTTTTTCAGCCTTGGCAATCAGCTCCCATTTTTCTTTTGGAATAATCATATCATCCACGCAAATAGAAAGACCGCCCAAAGTAGAATATTTATACCCGATATCTTTAAGCCTGTCAGCGAGAATAACCGTTTCCTTCAAACCGATGTTACGGTATGCATAATCAATCAGTTTTGCAATGGATGACTTATCCATAAGCTTGTTCACAAGCTTGAACGGCAACGTGGTCTTTCGTTCATCCACTTTAAATATGGTATAATAATCCCCCACTTTTCGGATGTCTGTAAACTGATCCTGTTTCAAACCATATAATTGTTCAACAACAATTTCCGACACCTGGAATATATTTTTAAATTCCTTTCTAGTTAAAATACCGGTTTTCCCTTTGGTTTTTTTAACTTCATCATCAGAATATTTTTTGAGGACCTTATCAAAGACCTTTCCGGATTTTAACGCTTCCATTGCGGCTTCGCAATCTTCCAGAGTTTCGGTCCTGATTCTGCTTAATGCCAGAAGCGTATCGCCGGGAATCGTTTCCCAGAGAAGAATCCTTCCAGTGGTAGTGTCATACATTTCACCATCGATTCTGACTTTGATCCTGGCATGAAGTTCCAACGCACCAGCATCAAATGCATATCTGGCCTCTTCAATACTCGAAAATGCGATTCCTTCACCCTTTCGATTCCGCACTTCCCGGGTCATGTAATAAATACCCAGAACAATATCCTGGGTGGGTACAATAATCGGCTGACCATTTGCCGGAGACAGGATGTTATTGGTAGACAACATCATGATTCTTGCCTCAAGCTGGGACTCAAGGGACAGCGGGACGTGAACTGCCATCTGATCACCATCAAAATCAGCATTAAATGCCGGGCAGACCAAAGGATGAAGCTGGATTGCTTTACCTTCAATCAAAACCGGTTCAAATGCCTGGAATCCGAGGCGATGAAGCGTGGGTGCCCTGTTAAGCATAATCGGATATTCTTTTACAACCGATTCAAGTGCATCCCAGACCTCGGTTTCCTCACGCTCAACCATTTTTTTGGCGCTCTTAACCGTTGAGACAAAGCCTTTTCGTTCAAGATAACTATAAATAAAGGGTTTAAACAGCTCAAGAGCCATTATTTTAGGAATGCCGCATTGATGCAGCCGGAGCTCAGAGCCAACCGTAATAACCGTACGACCGGAGTAATCAACCCGTTTACCGAGAAGATTCTGTCTGAAACGCCCCTGTTTTCCTTTTAAGGTATCACTCAATGACTTCAATGGCCTTTTATTGGTACCTGTAACCACTCTGCCATGACGGCCATTATCAAACAGAACATCAACCGCTTCCTGAAGCATTCTTTTTTCATTTCTGACAATAATATCAGGCGCATTCAGATCAACCAATCTTTTCAAGCGATTGTTTCTGTTTATGACTCTTCGATACAGGTCATTCAAGTCAGATGTGGCAAACCGTCCCCCTTCAAGCGGTACAAGCGGTCTTAAATCAGGAGGAAGAATCGGGCACGCCGTCAAGATCATTCGTGTGGGCTCAATCCCTGAATTTAAAAATGCATCAACGACTTTAAGCCGTTTGGAAAACTTCTGTTTCTTGGCTACGGATTTGGTCAAACGAATCTCTTCTCTTAACTCATCATGGACCTGTTGAAGATCAATCTCTTCCAGCAGCTTTAAAACAGCTTCTGCACCGATACCGGCTTCAAATTCATCACCAAAAGCATCAAGCGCTTCATAATACTGATCATCAGACAAAAGCTGAAGTTTTTTAAGACCGGTCTCTTTTGGATCAATGACAATATAGGAATCAAAATAGAGAACTTTTTCAAGATTCTTTAACGTCAAATCAAGAATATTTCCTATTTTGCTGGGAAGACTTTTCAAAAACCAGATATGAGATACAGGAGAAGCCAGTTCTATATGAGCCATTCTCTCCCGTCGTACTTTTGATTGAATCACTTCAACACCGCATTTTTCACAGACAACCCCGCGATGTTTCATGCGTTTGTATTTGCCGCAATTACATTCATAATCCTTGGTGGGGCCGAATACTTTTGCACAGAAAAGTCCATCTCTTTCAGGTTTGAATGTCCTGTAATTTATTGTTTCCGGTTTCTTTATTTCACCATGAGACCACTCTCTAATTTGATCTGAAGAGGCAAGGCTTATCTGAACACCCTGATAAATTTTAGGATCTTTTGGTTTTGCGAAGAAATCATATATATTGTCCAATGTCTTCTCCTTATTTTTTGCCTTCTATAAGATTTATATCCAAACCCAGGCTATTCAATTCTTTGGTAAGAACCCTGAAAGATTCAGGCATTCCAGGTTCAAGAACATTCTGGCCTTTTACTATTTTTTCATACATTCGAGTTCTTCCTGTCATATCATCAGACTTGACAGTCAAAAATTCCTGCAAGGCATGAGCAGCACCATATGCTTCCATTGCCCAGACCTCCATCTCTCCCAGTCTCTGCCCGCCGAACTGAGCTTTACCACCCAATGGTTGCTGCGTAACCAGAGAATAGGGACCAATGGAACGCGCATGAAGCTTATCATCAACCAAGTGATGAAGCTTGAGCATGTACATGGTTCCAACCGTTACTTTTTTATCGAACGGCTCACCGGTTCTGCCGTCATAAAGCACGGCTTGACCGGATGATTCAAACCCTGCCATATTCATCAGCTTTTTGATCTCTTCTTCATTAGCACCATCAAAAACCGGGGTTGCCATATGCACCCCATTTCTATAAAATGATGAAAAATCAACGAGTTCTTTATCTGACATTTTTTTAATCTCTTCTACGAGAGTATTTTTTCTTTTGTTCGCCTTCTGGACTTCAGTTATGGAAAAAATCTCAGTTACTTTTTCCCTTAATTTATCCAGTTTCCTCTGGTTAAGCAATTCATCAATCCGCTGCCCCAGACCATAGGCGGCATGTCCCAGATGAATCTCCAATATCTGTCCGACATTCATACGGGAGGGAACCCCCAAAGGATTGAGTACCATATCCACGGATCGGCCACCTTCAAAGTAGGGCAAATCTTCTACCCTTAAAATTCTTGAAACAACCCCTTTATTCCCATGGCGGCCTGCCATCTTATCACCGACGGAAAGAACTCTTTCCATGGCAACACTGATTTTGATCATTTTCAAAACACCTGGGGGAAGATCGTCCCCTTTTTCAAACCGGGATACCTGTCGGTTAAAATGCTCTCTGGCTTTCTTGATCTGCTCCTGTGCACTCTCAAGTATGACCTGTGCCTTTTCAGTAATCACAGCATTTTTTATGGCAACATTGACAAGCACCGTGATCGGGATACCTGACAAAGACCCTTT
This sequence comes from Deltaproteobacteria bacterium, assembly GCA_019314105.1. Lineage (GTDB taxonomy): Bacteria > Desulfobacterota > Desulfobacteria > Desulfobacterales > Desulfobacteraceae > Desulfobacula. The sequence goes on along the minus strand of JAFCZY010000121.1, from coordinate 3,837 downwards.
TTTTACTTTGGTCCCTGATTTAACCAGGACCTTTCCTGTTTTTTCAAGATCTGTGAGAATCTTCTTGCCGGTAAGAATGGATTCAACTTTTTCCCGTGCTACATCAGAGATAATTTTAATTTCATCATCCCTGTCTTTTTCAAGTCTTTCTATCTCATCATCTTCAATGAGTCTTGTGCGATCGTCTTTTGTAAGGCCTCTTCTTGAAAAAACTTTGGCATCAATAACTTTACCCTTTACACCCGGTGGCACACAAAGAGACGTATCTTTTACGTCGCCTGCTTTTTCACCAAAAATAGCCCGAAGCAATTTTTCTTCGGGGGAAAGCTGTGTCTCTCCTTTTGGCGTAATTTTACCCACAAGAATATCTCCGGAAGCCACTTCCGCACCCAGACGGATAATACCACTTTCATCAAGATTCCTTAAGGCCTCTTCTCCAACGTTGGGAATATCACGGGTGATTTCTTCTTTCCCCAATTTTGTGTCTCGTGCAAGAACTTCATACTCTTCAATATGAACAGACGTATAGACACCATCTTTTACCAGCCGCTCGCTCACCAGTATGGAGTCCTCATAATTGTATCCATCCCAGGGCATGAATGCAACCGTCACATTTTTACCAAGGGCTAATTCACCCATCTCGGTGGAGGGGCCGTCGGCAATAACCTGACCTTTTTTTACCGCTTCACCTTTTACAACGATGGGACGGTGATTAAAACAGGTGTTCTGATTGGAACGGATAAACTTTGAACAATCATATATCGATACCGCTTTTTCAAAATTCCCTTTTTGGGTATCATTATTCTGGACAACAATCCGTTTGGCATCCACATCAACGATAACACCGTCGTAATCGGCGACAATAGTAACACCGGAATCTCGTGCGACAACACTCTCCATCCCCGTGCCGACAAGCGGCGCTTCACTTCGAATCAACGGGACAGCCTGACGCTGCATGTTAGAGCCCATCAACGCCCTGTTGGCATCATCATTTTCAAGAAATGGAATTAAGGCTGCAGACACGGATACCAATTGGTTTGGTGAGACATCCATGAATTTTACATCCTGATTTTCAATCATTTCAAATTCACCGGCAACCCGTGAAGAAACCAAAGGATTGATAAAATTATTACCGACATCAAGGGGTGCATTTGCCTGGGCAATCGGATGGTCCTGTTCTTCAAAGGCTGTCAAATGCTTAATTGCCTTGGAGGCATTCCCTTTATTTACAACCCTGTAGGGTGTTTCAATGAAACCAAAATCATTCACCCTTGCAAAGGTACAAAGCGAAACAATCAAACCGATATTCGGACCTTCAGGTGTTTCAATGGGACAGATTCTTCCATAATGAGACGGATGAACGTCTCTGACTTCAAACCCTGCTCTTTCCCTTGTCAAACCGCCAGGGCCAAGAGCCGACAATCTTCTTTTATGTGTGGTTTCAGATAAAGGATTGGTTTGATCCATGAACTGGGATAACTGGGAGGTGCCAAAAAATTCTCTGACAACTGCTGAAACAGGTTTAGGATTAATTAAATCGTGGGGCATCATGGCATCCACTTCCTGCATGCTCATTTTTTCCTTTATGGCCCTCTCCATCCTGACAAGCCCGATTCTATAATGATTTTGAAGCAACTCACCGACAGCTCTAACACGACGATTCCCAAGATGGTCAATATCATCGACCTGACCCTGGGTATCTTTGAGTTCAATCAATGTTGCAGCCGTTAACAAAATATCTTCTTTTCGCAACGTCTTTACATCGATCTTCGTATCGACACCCAGACGATGATTCATTTTCAGTCTTCCCACTTTAGATAAATCATAATAGGCTTGTCTGAAAAAAAGGTGATCAACGAAATCCTGAGCCACTTCAATCGTTGCGGGATTTCCCGGTCGAAGCCGCCTGTAAATATCCATCAAGGCTTCTTCTTTATTCGGAGTTTTATCAGAAACCAATGTTTTCCTCATGGAATCTGAACTTGCTGAATCAACATAAAGAATATTAAACTCATTGAGACCTTTTTCCTCGATCAGTTCAAAACTTTCTTCGGTAATCAGATCTCCGGCGGTAAATAAGGTTTCCCCTGTCTCTTCATCAAGGACATTCTGGGCAAAGGCTTTATCAATCAATTCACTATTTAAAATTTCCAGCTGCTTTAACGCTCGTTTTGTAAAAATTCTTCCTTTTTTGATGACAATCTCTCCGGTTTCAGGAGACTTAATATCAAAACTTGCTCGCTGGCGCTGAAGATTTTCCGGGAAAAACTCTTTAAAAAAAGATCCATCCTTTTTAATAACATGTTCTTTAGTATAGAAAAAATCTAAGATATCTTCGCTGGTATAACCAAAGGACTTAAAAAGAATCGATACAGGAAATTTACGTCGCCTGTCTATTCTGATATAAACGATATCCTTGATATCAATTTCCATATCAATCCAGGAACCCCTGACAGGAATTATTCTGGCGTTGTATATAATTTTGCCGGTAGAATATTTTTTGCCTTTATCATGATCAAAAAATACCCCTGATGATCTGTGCAACTGGCTGACTACTGCTCTTTCAGTACCATTAACAATAAAAGTGCCCTGTGGGGTCATTAACGGGATGGTGCCAAAATAAACTTCTTGTTCCTTAATATCTCGAATTGTTGAAATATCTGTTTCCTTATCGTGATCATAAACAACGAGTCGTACCTTGATATTTATCGGAATATCATAGGTCATTCCTCTTGAAGTGCATTCTTTCATGGAATGCTTTGATTCACTAAAAGAATACGAAACATATTCCAACGATGATGTATCTGTAAAATCCTTAATGGGGAAAACAGATTTAAAAACGGCATGAAGTCCTTTTTCTTCCCTTTCTTCAGACAAGACATCTCTTTGAAGGAAACTCTCATAAGAATCTCTTTGCATTCCCATCAAATCAGGAATATCAATAATTTTTCTTCTACTGCCAAACTCTTTTCTAATACGCTTATTTGTCAAAAGACTTCCGGTCATGATATCTCCCAGTATGCGTTTTTCCAAACCGTAAAAGCGGAGGCCCGGCACCATTGCCTTGCCCCCGCATAAATTTTATGTACTTTAAAGTTTTGTAAACAACTCTATTTTACAGAAACCTGTGCGCCGGCTCCTTCCAATTTTTCTTTAATTTTTTCAGCTTCTTCTTTTGGAATTGCCTCTTTAATTGCCTTTGGTGCTTCTTCAACAAGCGCTTTTGCTTCTTTAAGGCCCAGACCTGTAATCGCTCTTACTTCTTTGATAACATTTATTTTCTTGTCACCAAATGTTTCAAGAATAACATCAAATTCAGTCTGTTCTTCTTCAGCAGCAGCATCACCGCCAGCAGGCATTGCGCCAGCTGCAAAAGCCATAGGTGCTGCAGCCGTTACACCAAATTTATCTTCGAGTTCTTTTACAAACTCGGAAAGGTCAAGAACACTCATGTTTGATATAAACTCAATAACATCATCTTTTGTGATATCAGCCATTATTTTCTCCTAAATAAAACGATAAAAAATATATTTTCTAAAATTATAAATAAAAATGTTTACGCCGCTTCTTTTTGATCTTTAATTGCATTAAGAACGTTAACAAAAGATCGTGGGACGCCGGAAAGAACATTAACAAATGAGGTCGGAACCGCATTAAGTGTATAAACCAGTTTGCCAAGAAGTTCTTGTTTGGACGGCATTGTTGCCAGTTGTTTTATCTCTTCAAGATTGAGAAGCTTTCCTGAAAAAGTACCCGCTTTAATTTCAAGTTTCTCATTGCTTTTAGAAAAATCAACCAAAATTCTTGCTGGAGCAACCGGATCATCCTTTGATAAAA
>JAFCZY010000120.1 GCA_019314105.1 Deltaproteobacteria bacterium | reverse complement strand
TTTGCCATTGAAATTACTCCTTAAAGATTATTCCCAGCTTGACAGCTCATATAGCATAGAGTATGAAAGCTATTCAAGCAAAGATAAACCTTCATATGTTTTCAGGAGCGCCTCATACATGACACAAAAGTACGAAATCAGAACAAAACAAACCATTGATACCATTAATCATTTACTGGATAACGGAATAACAAAAATCAGTGCGCTCATCCGCCATTCTGATAGATTTTTCACAAAAGACCCAAAACTGGAACCCTTCATGGGATTAACAGATACGGGTAAGGCTGCTGCTGTTAATTTTGGCGCTGCAATTCAATCCACCCTTTTGCCGAAATTAACCTCCAGTTTTATCGGAAGATGCATTGAAACCGCTTATTTGATTGATAAAGGCTATACACGGAAACACGACCGGATCATTGACCACAACGCCCTGAGTGATATGCTGTCGCCTTTTTATGTAAAGGATCCCCAAAAAGCGATCCCCTATATTGAAAACCAGGGGAATGCCGTTTTTTTACGAAACTGGTTTGATAACCGGTTTGATGAAAGTATCATGGAAAATCCGGAAAGAACATCAGATTTTTTAAGTAAATTTATGATTGAACAAATAAAAAACCTCAAAGAAAACCAGATTGCCATCTGTATTTCCCATGATTGGAATATTTACCCTTTAAAAGAATTTAAGCTGGGACTTAAACTTGAAACAGCGGGGGATGTGGGGTATTTTGACGGCGTGATCTTTTTTGAGAAAGACCATCAATATTATATTACCAATTATCAGACAAGCCCGGTATTATTGTAATCCATACATCATAAGGAAAACACTTTGAAAAAAACAAAAATCACCATCCTATGCGAGAACAGGGCCAGTGCAAAAATCGGCGTTATAGGGGAACATGGGTTTTCAGCACTCATAGAAAAAAATAATGAAAAAATTCTCATGGATACCGGCCAGGGATTGGGTCTAAAAATCAATGCAACCGCCCTGAATATCACCCTTCCGGATATAAACAAAATCGTCTTGAGCCATGGGCATTTTGATCACACCGGCGGGCTTGCCGATTTAATGCCCCGTGAAAAAGAAATTGATATTTATGCCCATCCGGATATCTTTGCGCCCAAATATGCCCGCCATGAAAATAAAGATCAAACAGAAGAGGTGTTTATCGGTACCCGGTTCAGCCAGGAACACCTTGAAACCCATATGACTGCCAGATTTCATTTTAGAAAAGAATTTACAAAGATATCAGACGGCATCTTTTTTTCGGGTGTTATACCAAGAGTAACTGATTTTGAACAACCCGACAAAAGGCTTCTAATTAAAAAGGGTCACTCCTTTATCCCTGACCCTCTATATGATGATGCATCACTTCTGATCGAAACATCATCCGGGCCTGTTATCCTGACCGGTTGCGCCCATTCAGGCATTGTAAACATCCTGCATCATTTTTCTAAAAAAACCGGATATACTTCCTTTCATGCCGTTATTGGCGGAACCCACCTGGGGTTTTTAAATTCTGAACAACAGCTAAACAAAACCATGGATGCCTTTGAACACTATAATCTTCAATTGATTGCTGTTTCCCACTGCACCGGCAATGAGGCTGCAGCCGCCTGCTATCACCGATTCAAGGATAAATTTGCCTTTGCCAATGCCGGATGGAGTGCCCGATTTTAACCTCAAACAACCGGTCTTGGCAATACCTTTGCCCGTTCTGCAATTTCAGGGACCCTGTGTTCCCATTCAATAGCCATCATGTGAACGCCTGCCACGCCTTCCATTTCCTTAAATTCTTCAATCTGTTCCAATGCAAATTTTATGCCCTCTTCTGCCTGATCTCTTTTATCCACGCTTTTAAGACGATTGATCAAAGAATCCGGAATATCCATACCCGGTACATATTTTGACATGAAATTTGCCATGCCCGCATTTTTCATGGGGGTCACCCCTGCCAGGATATAACATTTTTCATGAAGCCCCATATCCACGACTTTTTTCATAAAATCTCTGAACTTGTCCATGTTAAAAATACACTGGGTCTGAATAAAATCAGCACCCGCCGTGATTTTATTGGCAAGCCTGTACACCCGGTACTCATACGGGTCGGCAAAGGGATTGCAGGCAGCGCCGATAAACATTTTTGGCGGGACATCAATATCCTCATCATTCATGAACTTTCCTTCATCCCGCATTTTCTTTACCAGAGCGATGAGCTGCATGGAATCAATATCATGAACATTTTTTGCCTGGGGATGATTGCCGAATGTCTGGTGATCACCGGAAAGACAGAGCATGTTTCGAATACCCAGTGCATGGGCACCCAGTATGTCGCTCATCATTGCCAGACGGTTTCGATCTCTGCAGACCATCTGGAAATTGGGTTCAAGCCCTTCATCAATCATTAATTTTGATGCAGCAAGAGAAGACATCCTCACAACAGCGGTCTGGTTATCGGTTATATTAACGGCATCCACATTGCCTTTCAGATATTGAAATTTTTCTATTAAATGCTCTACATTGGCACCCTTTGGGGGCCCGCATTCTCCTGTAAATGCGAAATGTCCGGCTGTCAGAACCTTTTCAAGATTACTTCCTGATTTAAGCTCACTCATTTTGGTTCTCTCCTTTGTGTTTTAAATATTTCCCTGAACCAGTTCTTCCCTGATACTCCTTCGAGGTCCACCATGCCTTGCCGTTCTCCAGTCTTTAATGCCTTTTACACCCATGAGATCTTCAAGTTCTCCGGCCTCCATTTTCTTTCTAACAATGGCATCCCAGATACAATCCGTATCCTTGTTGATTTCGCAAACACCATTGGATGAACCACCGCAGGGGCCATTCATAAGACTCTTTGCACATCTGGCAATGGGACACAGGCCGCCAAAATTATGGATGGCACAGGTGCCACAACCGGCACATCTTTCTTCCCAGACTCCGTGCTGGGTTGCACCACCGAAAAAGGTGGTATTGACGCCCGGATAAAAGGTCTGGTCTTTGTACATTTCAGATAAAAACTGAGGGCCAACACCGCAGGCAAGCGAGATCACTGCATCATAGTCATTTACGCTTTCACTGATTTCTGCCACATATTCATTGTCACACTGTCTTTCCAGAACATTAATATCAATATCAATGGGATTGCCTTCTTTCTTTCTGGCGATTTTCATCGAAGATGCCAGGATTTCAACTTCCTTTAACCCGCCGACATTGCAGACAGTAACACACCCTTTGCATCCAACGATGAGAATCTTTTTATCGTCTTTAACCATCGCTAATATCTCTTGAAGAGACTTCCGATCTGCTACTATCATGATTCACCTCTATCTTTTTTAAAATTTATAAATTTCACGCCGCATGGCTGCTCTTTATCGGACTGGGTCCCAACGCCTTGATCTTTTCCACCATCTCAATGGCAATCTCAGCAAACCGTGCCCCCTGCGCTGAAGAAAGATTGTACATTTCGACCCTTTCAGGCTCGATACCCAACTCAGTCAAGGTCTTTTTTACATAATTCACCTTTCTTCTGGCCTTAAGATTACCTTCTATGTAATGACACTCCCCTTCAAGGCATCCGGCCACATATACACCGTCTGCTCCATCTTCAATGGCATTGAGCAAATGAAGAATATCTACCCTTCCCGTGCAGGGCACCTGAATCACTTTTATGTCAGCAGGATAGGATAGTCTCATGGAACCTGCCAGGTCCCCGGCTGCATAAGCTCAGTACTGACAGCAAAATGCGATGATACTTGGTTCAAATTCCTGGGGTTCAAATTCCTGGGTCATTATTCGCCTCCGTTAATCAAAGCTAATTAATAGTTTATTATGCCTCTTCAAAAAGGGCATCCGTTTTTGCCATAATCTGCTCATCCGTAAAATGATTCAATTTGATGGCCTTACCCGGACATTCCGCCACACAGGCACCACATCCATGACATTCGGCTGCATCGATCTGAGCATATCCATCGACATGGATATAAGGGATGTCGTAAGGACAGGTTCGAACACAGGTCAAACAAACCGCACATTTTTCAGGCGTGACCTCTGCCACAACGCCGCCCACCATCAAGGAATCTCGGGAGAGAATCGTCATAGCACGAGCCACGGCAGCTCTGGCCTGGGCAATACTTTCTTCAAGGGGTTTGGGATAGTGGGCCAGACCCGCTACAAACAATCCATCTGATGCAAAGTCAACCGGTCTCAGCTTTGCGTGGGCTTCAACAAGGAAGCCTTCACTGTTTGTCGGCACTTTGAATTTTTCAAACAGATTCTTGTTGTCTCCCGGAACAATACCCGAGGCCAATACGACCAGATCAGGATGAATGGTTACCGGCATTTGAAGAACGTGATCAATGACAGACAACTCAAGTTCCTTGTTGGAATTTTCTCTCACTGTCGGCATTTTTTCCAGATCATATCGGATGAACAGAACCCCCAGTTCCCGTGCCTTTTGGTAAAGATCTTCCCTGAAACCATAGGATCGGATATCCCGGTAAACCACATACACTCTTTTTCTTCTATCCATTGTTTTAACAGCAATGGCACTTTTCAGGCTATGGGTACAGCAGACCTTGCTACAGTAAGGATTTTCATTGTTTCTGGATCCAACGCACTGGATAAACACAACGGCCTTTGCTTTTTCAATTCGTTCATCACCTTCCCGCAGAGCCGCATCCATGTCCAGATGGGTCAATATATCCGGATGGTTGCCGTAGAGGTACTCGGAAGGTTTGTATTCCTTTCCCCCGGTGGCAAGAATAACAGCCCCGTGTTCAATGGCCGCCTTCTGGCTGGTTCCCCCATTGCTCCCATTGGTTTTTATGGTGGTGACAAAATTTCCCATAGAGCCTGTAAAAGAATCCACTTCGGAATCAAGATACAGATTGATGGAATCGCTGACACGGATTCTATCAATAAGATCCTCAAGATAACCCTGTATTTTTTCTCCCTGCCAGGTGGTATTCAGATTCCTGGCAACCCCGCCAAGCTGGGCAGTATTTTCAACCAGGTGAACATCGACGCCTTGGCTGGCCGCACTAAGCGCTGCTTCCATACCTGCTACACCACCGCCCACCACAAGAAGGGATTTTTTAATGTCCAGGCTGACATGATGCAATGGTTCCACTAATCCCGCTTTTGCTACGGCCATTCGAACCAGATCCTTTGCTTTTTGTGTCGCTTTTTCCGGTTCTTTCATATGGACCCAGGTATTCTGATCTCTGATATTGGCCATCTCAAACAAGTATTTGTTCAAACCCGCATCCCGTATGGTTTCCTGAAACAGAGGTTCATGGGTTCTCGGGGAGCACGATGCCACTACGACCCGATTGAGTTCCTGCTCCTTGATAACCTCTTTCATATGGTCCTGGGCATCCTGGGAACAGGTAAAAAGGTTGTCCTCTACATGGACAACCCAGGGAAGCGTTGCTGCATAATCCCTGACGGCAGGCACATCAGCAATACCGCCGATATTAATCCCGCAGTTACAGACAAATACACCGATACGGGGATTTTGCCCTGAAAAATCGCTCTCAGGCGGCAATTCTTTGGTTTTCGTCTCTGTCCACCGGGCATCCTTTAATGCCATGGATGCTGTAGCCGCCGCTGCAGATGCCTCCATAACTGAAGCAGGAATATCCTTGGGCTCCTGAAAAGTTCCACAGACATAGATACCTTCTTTTGTAGTGCTGACCGGCGACAAATTATCCGTCCTGGCAAAACCATGATGGTTGAGTTCTATCCCCATTTTATCGGCAAGTTCCTGGGCATCTTTGTTCGGCGATAGACCCACGGAAAGAACCACCATGTCAAAAATTTCTTCCGCCATGCTTCCGGCTTCAGTGGAGTAAACAATTCTATATTTATCACCGGGTTCTGGAAAAACAGAATGAATTCTGGATCGAACGAACCGAACACCGCTGTCATCCTGAGCCCTGATATTATATTTATCAAAATCCTTTCCATGGGTTCTCATGTCCATAAAAAAGATGGCGGCATCCAATCCCTTGTCACTATGTTCCTTTGCGATGACGGCCTGTTTGTTGGCATACATGCAGCAGACACCGGAACAATAGGAATGATCTCCTTTATTAATATCTCTTGATCCGACACATTGGAGCCAGGCGATCTTGTCAGGCTCCACATTATCCGATGGTCGCACAAGATGACCGCCGTAGGGACCGGATGCAGACAGAATTCTTTCAAATTCCACACTGGTCATAATATTGGGACTGTGACCATAACAA
>JAFCZY010000119.1 GCA_019314105.1 Deltaproteobacteria bacterium | reverse complement strand
AATACGTATAACCTGACACTGGTGGATAAAAAAGGAAATGTTTTTATCGAAGTAAATAGTTTTGAGATGGTAAAGCTTAACCGTCTTGACCCTGAGGATAGAATAGCGGATAAGATTCAGTTTAATCAGTTGACAGAAAATGAGCTTGTTTCCCAAACGGAATCTTAAGCTTTTTCATTCGTTTCCGAAGTGTGGAAGGGTGAATATTGAGCATTTTGGCTGCTCCTTTTTCACCTTCTACACGGCCGTTGCAGGAATCGAGAACATAGTGGATGTGCCGGGACATTGCCGCATCAAGTTCAAGTGATTCAAATGGAGGTTCATCAGCCGGAAATCTACCTGCTTTTGTTTCAACGGGTTGATGCATTCCGATTTCCTTGAAATAAAGGAGATCGTTTCGGTCAAGGATAAGAGAACGCTCCACTGCATTCTCAAGTTCCCGTATATTCCCCGGCCAATGATATGCCATAAGCCGGTTCATGGCGGATGGCGCAGGACTAAGAACAGACCGTTTCATTTCTTTTGATTTCTTTTTAATAAAATGATGTACAAGAGCGGGGATATCTTCTGGATGTTCCCGTAAAGGTGGAATGGTAATTGGGAAAACCCTGAGCCGGAAAAAGAGGTCGGCCCGGAATTTTTTTTCTTTCATCATTTTTTCAAGATTTCTGTGTGTGGCGGCAATGATTCTGATATTGACCCGGATGGTTTGAGTTCCCCCGATCCGGTCGATTTCTTTCTCTTGAAGAACACGCAGAAGCCTGACCTGGGCATCAAGTGTCAGTTCTCCGATCTCATCCAGAAAAAGGGTGCCGCCATGGGCACGTTCGATACGCCCTCGCTTTTGTGAAACAGCCCCGGTAAACGCGCCTTTTTCATATCCAAACAATTCACTGTCTAGAAGTGTGGCAGGGATTGCGCCGCAGTTGACCCGGATAAAAGGACCGTCTTTTCGCAATGATAAATTGTGAATGACATTGGCAATGACCTCCTTACCCGTGCCGGTTTCGCCGAGAAGCAGCACAGGACTTTCCAGGGGAGCAACCTGATGGACCATTTCCATCACATTTTTCAATCCCAGGTTTGCACCAATGACCGCCTCTCCTGAAAACTTGCGTAGTTCATCCTGAAGATACTTGTTGTCGTCAGTGAGCAAATTCTTTAGATCCGTTAATTCCCGGTATCTGATGTTGTTGGTTAAAGCAATGGCACAGGGTTTGCTTAAAAGGCTTAAAAGGCGAACATGATCAGAGGTGAATATTTCTTTTCCATTATTAAAAATACTGAGAACACCCAGCATTTTTTTTTCCAGAACCAGGTCCATAACAATTGCGGACAAATCAGATACATCAAGCTTTTCGGCAACTGAGCGGGTGACGGGGTTATCTCCGAGCCGGTCAACCATTCGGACTCGAAGTGAGCGCTGATCTTCAACCTGTTTACGTCCTTTCGCAGATAATTGGGTTTTTATTGAAAAGGCCTCGCCATATTCAGGGGTAACAAGGGCAACGGTTTCAATAATACCTGTGTCAGGATGATATATATGAAATGCCATTTGTTCGGTCGGGATAAATTGACGGACATATAAAAGACAGTGACGCATCGCTTTTTCGATCTCAAGGCTTCCGCAGATTTTCAGTGTGGCTTCTTTGAAAAATTCTTTTTCATCAAATAACATGATTACCTTCAATAATGTTTTCTGTTCTATTTTCCAGTCTATACCAAAACAGGAAAATAGAACAGCATTTTCTTTACTATAGAACAGAAATATTTTAGTTATATTGTAAGAGCTTGTTTTTTAAGGTACTTTTGTTGTGGTATGGTTTATGCTTTCCATATAATAAAAAATAAAAACTCTATCAAGGAGGAAAGATCAATGAAAATTAAAAAAATATGTGTTTTAGGTGCGGGGATTATGGGTGCCGGTATTGCCCAGGCTGCAGCTCAGGCAGGATTTGACGTAAGTATTCGGGATATAGAAGATCGGTTTGTGGAAAACGGGATGGCTTCCATCAAAAGTAATTTGGATCGTGCAGTCTCTAAAGGAAAATTGGAAAAAGATGAAGCAGACAAAATTATGGGGCGTATTAAAGGGACGATTGACCTCAAAGAAGCTGCTCAAAATGCGGACATGGTCATTGAAGCCATTATAGAAGTCATGGCAATCAAAAAGCAGGTATACAAAGAACTTGATACTATCTGTAAAAAAGAAACCATTTTTGCATCCAATACGTCAGGTCTTTCTATTACGGCAATAGCAAGCTTTACCCAGAGACCAGGGCAGGTGATTGGCATGCATTTTTTCAATCCGGTTCCTGTCATGAAGCTGGTGGAACTGATAAAGGGATTTTTCACCACAGATGAAACCCTTGGTATTGCTCAAGCGTTTGTTGAAAAAATTAAAAAAACAGCTATTGAAGTACAAGAAGCGCCAGGATTTGTCGTGAATCGTATCCTCTGTCCCATGATCAACGAGGCTGTTTTTGTCCTTGCTGAAGGCATTGCGGATGCCAAAGATATTGATGACGGGATGACTCTTGGGGCCAACCATCCCATAGGTCCCCTTGCATTGGCAGATATGGTGGGATTGGACACCATTCTTTTTGTTCTGGAGGGATTCCACAAGGAGCTTGGGGAAGATAAATACCGTCCGGCTCCCCTGCTCAGGAAGATGGTCAGGGCAGGCTATCTTGGCAGGAAAAGCGGAAAAGGGTTTTATGACTATACAAAATAAATAATTAGTTTGGAGAAAGATATGGCACAAGTCGTTGCAGACAGAAGGGATGTAGATTTTGTACTTCACGAACAATTAAAGGTAGAACAGTTAAGCAAACACGAACTATTTGAAGATTTTAACAAAAAGACCATTGATCTTGTGGTCTCTGAAGCCAGAAACCTTGCGATCAAGGAGCTACTTACCTGCCAGAAAGAAGCGGATGAACAAGGCTGTAACTTTAAAAGCGGAACCGTAACCGTACCTGAAGTTTTTCACAAAGTTTATGCACTTTTCAGGGAAGGTGAATGGATTGCCATGTGTGATGATCCTGACTGGGGAGGGCAGGGAATGCCTTCGGTCGTGGCACTGGCAGCCAATAATTATTTTAACGGTGCCAACTTTCCCTTTATGCTTCATAATATTCTGAATCATGGGGCGGGGAAACTCGTGGAGCGGTTTGGTACGGAAAAACAAAAAGCACTTTTCCTTAAAAATATGTATACCGGCATATGGGGTGGCTCCATGCTTTTGACCGAGCCTGAAGCTGGATCTGATGTAGGGGCTTTGACCACAAAAGCAGTTAAAAATGGTGATGGCACTTACGCTATCACTGGTAACAAAATTTTTATCTCGTCCGGTGAGAATGACCTTGTGGAAAATATTATTCACCCGGTGCTGGCAAGAATAGAAGGTGCACCGGAAGGCACTGCAGGAATTTCACTATTTCTGGTTCCCAAAATTCGGGTGAATGATGACAGCACCCTGGGTGAATTCAATGATGTAGTCTGTACCGGTATTGAAGAAAAAATGGGAATTCATGGCAGCCCGACCTGCTCCATGGCTTTGGGGGGCAAAGGCCAATGCATTGGTACGCTTCTGGGAAAAGAAAACAAGGGGATGAGCGCCATGTTTGTCATGATGAATGAGGCTCGTCTGCATGTGGGGATGCAGGGGTTTTCATGTGCATCAGCATCCTATATGAATGCGGTGAATTATGCGAGAACCAGGGTTCAGGGGAAACACCTTCAGGCAACAGACAGGAATGCTCCCCCAGTTCCTATTATTCAGCATCCTGATATCCGGCGGATGCTTTTAACCATGAAATCTTATTCAGAAGGCATGCGAAGCATTCTTTTTTATATCGGTCTGTTAGAAGACAAGGTCAAGCTCAGTGAAGACGATTCGGATAGAACACGGTATCAGGGCCTTATCGATGTATTGATCCCGGTGGCCAAAGGGTATGTTACTGACAGAGCATTTGAAATGTGCAGTCACGGGGTTCAAGTTTTTGGCGGATACGGGTTTACCAAAGAATATCTACAGGAACAGCTCTTAAGAGACTGTAAGATCACTCAGATATATGAAGGCACCAATGGGATACAGGCCATGGACCTTCTAGGAAGAAAACTTGGCCTTAACAAGGGAAAGGCCTTTAATGATCTTCTGGATGAGATTCGGAAAATCATAGATACAGCTAAGGGAATCGGCAATCTTAAGTCCTTTGCTTTAACGCTGGATAAGACGGTTGATAAGCTGGAAGAGGTGGCTCAAAATATTGGCAAAACCGCCAAATCTGAAACTATAATGACAGCCTTTGCCAATGCCACTCCCTTTCTTGATGTCACCGGGGATACGATCATGGCATGGATGCTTCTCTGGAGGGCTGTTCTGGCAACGGAAAAACTTGACGGAAATCCTAAAAAGAAAGATATTGAGTTTTATGAAGGACAGCTTAAAAGCGCCCAGTTTTTTATGAACACGGTATTACCGGTTTCCAGAGGAAAAATGGATATGATTCTTTCCAATGATTCGGCAGTTATTGATATCTCCGAAGCTGCCTTTGGTGGTAAATAAATATCAAATAAATTGAGTGCTAATGCATTCAACGAAAATTTTTAAAACAGGAATAAAAATATGAAAGATATAGTTATTGTTTCAGCTTGTAGAACAGCCATCGGAGCCTTCGGCGGCACATTAAAAAATTTGAACGGGGCAAAGATTGCCAGTGTTACCATGAAAGAAGCTATAAAAAGAGCAGGGATCGACCCTGCACTCATTGATGATGTAAGATACGGCACTTGCATTGAGCATCACGATACCTTGAATACAACTCGTGTGGCAGCACTCATGGCAGGCATACCGGACACGGTCCCTGCAGTTACTGTAAACAGGGTCTGTATTTCGGGCATGGAAGCCACCCTTTCCGGGGCTGCCATGATTCAGGCCGGTATGGCTGACATAATACTTTCCGGGGGTGTGGAGCATATGTCAGGGGTGCCATATACTGTGCCCAATGCCAGATGGGGATGCCGACTTCAAGATCAGCAGTTTGTGGATGCCATGATTCATGCGCTTCATTGCGGGTCCTATGTTTTGCCTTTTGATGAATTAGCGCCTTTAAATACTGAACAGGCACCGGCAAGCTATTTTATGGGCAAACCCTATATCATGGGACATACGGCTGAATTTATTGCCCAGAAATTTAATATCAGCAGGGAAGAAATGGATGAAGTTGCCTTAAGAAGCCACAATAATACCGAACGGGCAACCAATGACGGGTCTTTTAAAGAAGAAATTGTGCCGATTGAAGTGCCTCAGCGCAAAAAAAGTCCTCTTATTTTTGATAAGGATGAACATTTCAGACCGGGCATGACCATGGAAAAGCTTCAGAACTTGCCGGCAGCCTTTATTCCAAAAATAGGAAAGGTTACCGCTGGGAATTCCAGTGGCCTCAATGACGGATCCACGGGCATGATCATCATGTCAGCTGAAAAAGCAAAGGAACTTGGTCTGAACCCAATTGCAAGGATAAAAGCGTCCGGCATGGGTGCCTGCCATCCAACCATCATGGGTATGTCTCCGGTTCCAGCTGTGAAAAACCTTCTGGCAAAAAGCGGCCTTGGTATGGATGATTTTGAACTAATTGAAGTCAACGAAGCGTTTGCCTCACAATACATCGGGTGTGAGAGAGAATTGGGCCTGAACCGGGAAATCACCAATGTGAATGGTTCCGGCATTGGTTTGGGACACCCTGTGGGTTCCACTGGTGCAAGGATCATGGTTACCTTGATGTATGCCATGAAAAAACGGGGTGATACCCTTGGGCTTGCCACGCTTTGCGGCGGCGGCGGAGTGTCCATGGCCTGTGCCATTGAAATGATGTAAGCGTTATTTGCCTGATCAGGAGATTGTATACAGAGACAAGCTCAGGTACAGCTATGTCACTTTATACAAAAGAATTAAAAAGCTTGCAAACATGCTTGAAGCATTAGGCGTAAAGCCCGGGGACACGGTAGCGGTTATGGACTGGGACTCCCACCGGTATCTGGAATGTTTTTTTGCCGTTCCCATGATGGGGGCTGTGCTGCATACCGGCGATATTGGTGTGATTGATACGGAAGGCTATCTAAGGATTACAGACCGATTGAAGGATGTTATAAAAAATTGAAGGATGTTATAAAAACCGGTGGTGAATGGGTGTCTTCAATTGAGATAGAAGACATCATCAGTCAACATGAAGCCGTCAATGAAGTCGCAGTTGTGGGGATTATTGATGAAAAATGGGGTGAAAGACCGCTTGCCATAGTGATGCTCAAAGATGAATTTCAGAATAAAGTTACGGAAAAGGATATTCAGGATTTTTGTATGACGTTTGTGGAAAAGGGAGTGATTCCAAAATACGGCATTCCTTCAAAAATTGTATTAAACGGTGAGATTCCCAAAACCAGTGTCGGTAAAATCAGTAAAAAAGATATCCGGTCACAGTATAATTAATCGGTTGGAGGCTGGATGGAATCCATTCCTTTTGAAAAAAAGGTTGACTTTTGTCTGGTATTCTTATCCTCTGTATTTAATATAAAATAGTGGAAAAATGGAATGGAAAATGCCAAAATTAATATCTGAAAAACAGATTCTCAAAATCAAATTATTGAGAAATATTTTAATCGTTTTTCTTTCAATGGCAACGGCGCTTTCCATTTATAATATATTTTTTATTTACCCTTCGCTTACTGAACTGGTCGTTGATAACACTAAAAACGATGCGGTCCGCGTGGCGAAATATCTATCTACAACCTTTATGCCGGAAAAGACAGAACAAAGGCAATCGTCTTTTAATACCGACATACAGTATGAAATCGATAAAATAATCGATACCTTTGAATTGGATAAATTAAAGGTGTTTTCAAGTACAGGCGAAATCATTTTTTCTTCAGAACCGGGTGATATCGGAAAAATTAACAGAGCAAAATATTTTCATGACATCGTAGCCCGGGGAAATGTTTATGCAACCATGGTGAAAAAAGATACCAAATCTCTGGAAGGCCGGAAATTGGCAGCTGACGTAGTGGAGACATATGTACCGCAAATGAGCGGAAATACTTTTTTGGGGGCATTCGAAATTTATTATGACATCACAGACCGGAAGGAAAAATTTGACAAGCTCTTATCATTTTCTTCCAAGGTTTTATCTATTGTCGTATTTGGTCTTTTATCTGCAATAGGACTGGTCTGGCTAAAGGAGAACAAGACCATTAAAGAACGCAGGCGAGTTGAAAAAGCATTGCTTGCAAGTGAGGAGAAACTGGCAGGAATTCTTAATTCGTTTACCGATTTTGTTATTCTTGTTGACAGGGATTTGAATATTGTCTGGTCCAACAATGTCACGGCTGACTTTTTCGGCACGGATCCTTTGGGTAAGAAATACTACGATGTTTTTCATTCCCGGAATACGCCCTCTACCACATGCCATATTGAAAAGTGTTTTCAGAGCGGTCGCGGTATTGAGGATGAGATTGAATGTATAGGGGCAGATGACGTTCGAATGGACCTGTGGTACACGGCTAGTGTGGCCACTCGCTCTGAGGCGGGTGTCCCAACAACATTGATTGTTGTGTATCGGGATATTACCGAGAAAAAGCAGTTACGGGCAGAAGCTGTCAGGAGTGGTCAACTGGCTTCAATCGGTGAACTTGCGGCCGGTGTTGCACATGAAATAAATAATCCTGTCAATGGAATTATTAATTGTGCCCAACTGCTTATCGATGAAAGTGAAGAAGGCTGCGAACAGGCGGAAATCTTCCAGCGAATCATTAAGGCTGGCGGACGGATCGCCATGATTGTTCGTAACCTTCTATCCTTTGCCCGGGATACGGAAGATGAGCCGCAACTGGTTACGCTAAAGAGCCTGCTGTCTGACTGTCTGGATTTAACCGAAACACAGATACGAAAGGAAGGCATAGACCTTAAGGTGGATATTCCGGATAAAATTCCAGAAATTAGGGTGCGAAGTCATCATATTCAACAAGTATTTCTAAACATTCTCAGCAATGCGAGATATGCTCTCGGTAAAGGTGCAGCTATTGTCCGGAAGAATAAAACAATTGAAATCAAGGGGCAATTGATAGATAGTAATACCCGGCAGTATGTTCGGTTGAGTTTTTTTGATAACGGAACGGGTATACCGGCAGATATAATGAATAGAATCTGTGACCCCTTTTTTTCCAGTAAACCGTCGGGCGAGGGAACGGGATTAGGATTAAGTATCAGCCATTCTATCATTAAAGATCATGGTGGAAGGTTGAATTTTGACAGTGTTGAAGGAGCCTATACCAATGTAATAATAGACCTGCCGGTTCAAAGCGAGGATGATTTTGAAAA
>JAFCZY010000118.1 GCA_019314105.1 Deltaproteobacteria bacterium | reverse complement strand
TATCGGAAAAACCTTCACCCAAACTTTCCGAAACCATACAGCATTCGCTGTTCAGTTATCTATGGTCACCCATAGCACTCTTTGGGGTTTTAGGAGCGGTTATGTACAAATCAAATAAAGTTCAGGAAAAACCACAAAATAAAGGAGGCGCCTGATGGATCATAAAGCAACTCCTTTAAATAGAAAATTCTGGACACCCGGTGTGCTGGTGATGCTGGTTTTTATGATTGCAGGCGCTATCTCCATTCTTGCAAGATTTACCGGTGGTATCGGCTATGTCACCAACTTGACCAATGCCAGGCCCTGGGGGCTCTGGGTTGGAGTGGATGTGGCAACCGGTGTTGCCCTTGCTGCCGGCGGTTTCACCACGGCTGCTCTGGCCCATATTGCAGGGAAACATTATTATGAACCCATTACCCGGCCGGCACTTTTAACGGCTGTTTTGGGTTACACCTTTGTGGTTCTGGGGCTTTTGGTGGATATTGGACGTTCCTGGGCCATCTGGAAACCCATATTTAACTGGAACACCAATTCAGTCCTTTTTGAAGTGGCCATGTGTGTGATGGTTTATCTCCATGTGCTGTATTTTGAATTTTTCCCCATTGTTGCAGAACAGTTCAAGGGCCGGGTCAACCTTCCGGGTATCCTTTCCTCACTCAACGGGCTGGTGGACACGATATTGAAAGTGGGGGATGCCGTCATCGGTAAAGTCATGTGGGTGTTTATTATTTTAGGGATCGTTCTATCCTGCATGCATCAGTCCAGTCTTGGATCACTCATGCTGGTTGCGCCTACCAAGCTGCATCCGTTGTGGTACACACCGATTTTACCCCTTTTGTTTCTTACCTCGGCCTTTTCCGTTGGGTATCCCATGGTGGTTTTTGAAACAACCCTTGCTACATCTTCATTTAAGCTGGAGTCTGAAATGAACATTCTGGCTCCCCTGACACGGATTACCATTTTTATTTTGGGAACTTATATGTTCCTCAAACTTGGGGATATGGTTTACAGGGGAACCTATGTTTACCTTCTGGACGGAACCCATCAAACCAATTCCTTCATTGTGGAGATACTTTTTGGCGTGATGATTCCCTGGACAATGCTACTTTTTGACAGGGTCAGAAACTCGAGAAGAGGTGTTTTTATTGCCGCATCTTTGATTGTCTTTGGTGTGGTATTGAACCGGATCAATGTGTTCATCGTAGGATATAAACCGCCATTGAGTGAAAATGGATATTTCCCTGCATTCGGAGAAATTCTGGTCACTTTAGGGCTTATCGCAACATTGATGTTTATCTATAGATTTGTTGTGACCTATCTGCCTGTTTTACAGGCACCCAAGGAGGTGTCGTAGTGATAAAGAAAATTATTTTCTTCGTTGGCCTTGCGACCCTGACGACTGCCCTGTGTATGGCAGATGTCTGGAAAGCGCCTGATCAGGAGAAAGCAAAGGAAAGGGCTAAGGAGGTCGTCTCCTTTATTAAGGAATACAAGGATGACCATAAGATTGCCCGGAAGATATCTCTGATGGATGCCGGTATTTCCTTAAAAGATGTTCAAGACGTGTACTTTTTAATGGACAGCCCCATTATCAAAGACCGGGAAGACCATTACGGGCCTGTCAGATTTTCCCATAAACGCCATGCAAATTTAACCAATGACTGTAGTAAGTGCCATCATTACCGGCCAAAAGATAAAGCCGCATCGGAAACAACTCGGTGCTCGGCCTGTCATCAGGACTCTTTTAATCCGGATCATCCGGAACGGATCGGCCTTAAAGCTGCCTATCATCAACAGTGTATTGAATGCCACCAGGAACAAGCCAAGGGGCCTGTGGACTGCAAAGGGTGTCATTTGCAGAATGTTCCGGATCACAAAGAACTGGTAAAATTGCCGGACAACCCGGATGCATTCCAGGTGACGGCCGAATGTCTGAGGTGTCATGATACCCAGGCAGAAGATATGCTGACCACCGCCCACTGGCTGTGGAAGGGCCCTTCTCCCTATACAACCGGGCATAGAAAGGACATCATGCACGGCAAGGGGAGCACGGCCCTGAACAACTACTGAATTAGTCCCATCAGCAACGAGGCTCGTTGCACAAGTTGTCATGCAGGATATGGTTGGAAAGACAATAGTTTTGATTTTACCGATAAGACAAAAATGGATTGTTTGGTGTGCCATGATACCACCGGCAAATATAAAAAAGCAGGGCCGGCAGCCGGCATGCCTGCAAAAGATGTTGATTTGAAATTGGTTGCCGAAAATGTGGGGCATTCAAGCCGCGCCAGCTGCGGTGCCTGTCACTTTAATGGTGGCGGTGGAGATGCCATCAAACATGCGGATCTGTCAAGGCAGCTCCTGGAACCCAGCAGAAACTGTGACGTTCACATGGGGGGGTATGATTTTACCTGTACCGAATGCCATCAAACAAGAAACCACAAGATCTCGGGCAGAAGCTCATCCGTACCGGTAGCCGAGGGTAAGGTAACCTGTCAGGATTGTCATTCAGACGAACCCCATTATTGCGGGAGCGTTTTGGATCATCATTTAAATAAGCATGCGGAAACACTTGACTGTAATGTCTGCCATTCACCGGTTTTTGCAAAATGCAAACCCACCAAGACCTGGTGGGACTGGTCCAAGGCCGGTGACAAAAACCGCAAGTCCAAAAAAGACAAATACGGCAAGCCTGATTATAACAAGAAAAAGGGTGAATTTAAATGGGGCGAATCTGTGGTCCCTTCCTACGCATGGGATTCAGGTTATATGAAGCGTGTATTAATAGGCGATAAGGTGGATATAAATTCAGATGTTATCAATATCACCGAGCCTGTAGGTTCCATCAAGGATCCAGCTTCCAAAATTGTTCCTTTTAAAATAATGAAGGCTGTCCAGGCCATTGATGCGGATAATGATTATATTCTTGTCCCCCATCTTTTTCCCAGGAACAAGGAAGACAGTACAGCCTACTGGAAACATTTTGACTGGGAAAAAGCGTTCCAGGATGGGATGAAAGCAGTTGGTCTTGACTACAGCGGGTCATACAAGTGGAAAGAAACCTGGATGTACTGGCGTCTGGATCACGAGGTAATGCCGAAAGAAATGGCCTTATCCTGTGTTCAGTGTCATGACAGTCTTAAAGGGGATAAAACCTGTAATCGCTGTCATCAGGACAATCGTAACATTGATTTTAAGAACATTGCTCATAAAGGAACAGACTTTTCCTATATGAAGTCACAGGGAAGGGATGTGGAGCATTTGATCAATAAAACCGATTATATTAATTTTAAAAAACTGGGATATAAAGGTGATCCCATTATTCATGGGGGTCGATTCACAAAAATGCCCATGGGGTATGAAAAACACGAATAAACAATTTGTTTATTCGTTCCATCTTAAGCCTGATATACTCGTAATTTTACCTGGTATATCAGGCTTTTTTCTGATACAGTTCAAAGCATTAACTCCAAATTATTCTTTAAAAATTGACATCTTAAAAAAGGAATTTCTATTTTAATCATTCCTTTTAAAGGGGGCAGTTATGGCTCTGGTTCAAATCGAAAATGTTTCAAAAATATATCAGACAGGTGAAGTTGAGGTTGCTGCCTTAAGCGATATTAACCTGTCCATAGAAAAATCATCATTTGTTTCCTTTGTAGGCCCTTCAGGAAGCGGAAAGACGACCATGTTAAATTTGATAGGGTGTCTTGATATGCCGACCCAGGGAAAGATTCTTGTTGACGACAGACAGGTGGGTAATTTTAACCGACAAGAGAGGGCTGTATTCCGGGGCGATGTGATCGGTTTTATTTTTCAGTCCTTTAATCTATTTCCGGTATTGACCGCTTTTGAGAATATCGAATATCCGCTGGTCATGATCAAGAATGAACCCGAAAATAAAAGGAAAGAAATGATTCTTAATGTTCTCGATTCTGTAGACATGCTGAACCAGAAAGATAAATTTCCAGATCAATTATCAGGGGGGCAGAAACAAAGAATTGCCGTTGCAAGGGCGTTGGTTACTCAACCCAAGCTGGTGATGGCAGATGAACCTACGGCAAACCTTGATAAGGCATCTTCCATAAATGTCATTCGACTGATGCGGGATATGAAAGATAAGTTTGGTACTACGTTTATCTTTTCCACCCATGATCCGCGAATTATGGAAGAGGCAGAAATCATACATACACTTGTTGACGGAAAACTGGCATAGACAAAAGGAGATAAGAAAATGATTCGAATATTTAAAATTGCACTTCGGAATCTCTTAAGATATAAGCGGAGGACCCTGTTAACCTCTCTTTTAATTACATTTGGTATTGTGCTGGTGATTTTGTTTTCCGGCCTCGCCGGTTCTTTTAAAACCATGATGATAGGGCAAATCACCGATTCAAATCTGGCACAAATGCAGATTCATAAAAAAGGATATGTTTCTTCAATTGATACCATGCCGTTAAACCTGACGTTGGATATAAAGCGATACAAGAAAATTGAAGAATTGCTTTCAAGTCATACAGAAATACTGGCCTGGGCCCCCAGAATTAAACTTAATGCCATGTTAAGCAATTTTACCGATACGACCAATATCCGGTTGAATGCCATAAGTCCTGAAAAAGAAGTACTGGTCTGTCCGGATGTGGGAACCCGGATGACATTTGATAAAAAAAGAGAGCCCGGGGAATTGTTAACTCCAGGTGAGGTGATTATCCCGGAAAAATTGGCCAAAGGGATGAAACTCAAAATTGGCGACCCTATCGTGCTGGTTGCAAACAATAAAGACGGCAGTGTGAATGGGTTGAACTTTACCATTGCCGGGAGGTGGCCATCCGACTCCATGATTTTGACAAACTTGATAAGGTATATGCAGCGGTTTCTTCAAAATTAGTCGGATTTATTAATAAAAAAGGAATGCCTGAATTTGAAATCCATACCTGGGATAAGCTTTCTCCGTTTTCCAATATTGCCAAAATGATAGATTTTATGACCATTGCAATGAAAATTATTATGATTGCCATTGTACTCATCAGTATTTTAAATGTGATGATGATGTCTGTCTATGAGCGTGTTAGAGAAATTGGAACCATGTCGGCAATCGGAACGTCTCCCGGAAAAATCATGAGCCTTTTTCTGGCTGAAGGACTTTTATTAGGGCTTATCAGTACCATCATCGGCAATATCATTGGATTATCGGGTATAGGGGTATTAAATATTTATAAAATTAGATTTGCCTTTGGTCGCCAGGACAATTTGCTATTGGCTCCCTCAGTAAATTTAACTGAACTTTTATGGGTATCCGGCATTGTTCTGTTTATCTCTGTTTTTGCCAGTCTACAACCCGCCTATAAAGCCTCAAGAATGGAGCCGGTTGATGCATTGGGACATGTTTAACTTACAGGATAAGAAAGGTATGAAAATGAAAAAAATATTAATTATTATTTTTCTGGGTCTGTTTTCAACACTATCGGCATTTGCTTTAGATGGGAATGAAATACTCAGACAAGTCGATCGAAATCTGAACCCTGACAGTTTTGAGATGTACCGGAAACTGATAAATATAGAACCGGATGGCACTAAAAAAGAATTTGTCATGTTTTCCGTGAAAAAAGGCAAAGATAAAATAGCATCGGTCTTCCTTTCACCTGCCAGCGAAAAGGGAAGAAGTACCTTGCGTATCGGAGACAATATGTGGCTATATATTCCGAATGTTGGCAAACCCATCAGAATCACAAGCCTTCAATCTGTAACCGGCGGCGTTTTTAATAATTCTGATATTATGCGGGTGGATTACAGTGCTGAATACAATTGCGAAAAAATAGAGACCATAGATACAGGCTATGCACTCTATTTAAAGGCAAAACTAAAGACAGTTGCATATGAAACTGTTACCATGTTTATTGATTCTGAGAAACTGCTTCCCTATAAGATTGAATGCTATGCTGCATCGGGGATGCTTATAAAAAACCTTTATTTTAAAAACATTAAGGACTTTGGTCAGGGGGTCATCCGTCCCGCACTTATTGAAACAGACAGTCCATTGTATAAGGATTATAAATCTTATATTGTATTTGCAAATGTTAAAAAAAGAGACCTTGCCGATGAAATATTCACCTTGAATTATATGCATAAAATTGATGGGTTGCGATAATAATGAAACATGGTTTTATCCTTTTAACTGCCTGGTTTATGATAGTTTCATTTTACGGAACAGCCGTTTCACAAAACACGGATGACGATCTGATTGATCTGGATCTTGATTTTAAAATTGAGGAAGTTGAAAAAAAACCATATTCGATAAATGCTGATATTGAAACAAAAGAAACCATAAGATTTTTTGATAGGGACGCACTCTTATTCAAACAAAGATATCTGGATAAAAAAAATGAAGCCACAGCCTGGCAGACAGATCTTGATTTAACAATAGAAGGGCAGTTTCAGAAGGATTTTATTAAATTATATGGCCGTTTCAACGGCCTTCTTTATTATAACGACGATGAAAATTTTGAATCTGAAAGAAAGGTTGAAGAGGCTTATATCTCTTTTCAGCCTTCTTTTTCGCTGGCAATAGACGCAGGGAAAAAAGTGCATAAATGGGGCAAAGGATATGCCTTCAGCCCTTCTGCATTCTTTTCCAGGCCAAAAAATCTTGATGATCCTGATGCAACCTTGGAAGGGTATTATTCCTTGAGTGCTGATTATATCAAGAGCAGGGGAGGTATTCTTCAGACGATTGCCATCACACCTGTTCTCATGCCGGTTAACAGAGATATTAATCATGAGATAGGTCCAAAAGATGAATTCATCTGGGGAGGAAAATTTTATTTTTTCACCCTTGATACAGATATTGATCTAATGTTCTTAGTCAGTGATAATCTTAATAACCACTTTGGTATTGATTTTTCTAAAAATCTTACCCCTTCGCTTGAAATTCATGGGGATGCAGCTTTGGTTAAAGATTATCACCAATATATTATTGATGAATACGGAAATACGAGTAAGCAGGAAGACACGGTATTCAATTTTCTGTTGGGTCTGCGGTATCTTTCACGCCAGGACACGACCTATATATTTGAATATTACCACAATGGACAGGGATATTCCGCTCGGGAATATGAGACGTATCTTTCTTTAATCGAAAGAGGGTTTGATCAGTATTTAAATACATCAAGTCAATCATTGATTTCTCAAAGTAAAACTATGTCAGCTTATTATAATCAGCAGGCTGCCATGAGGGACTATCTGTATTTAAAGGTTTCCCAAAAAGATCCCTTTGATATTTTATATTTTGTTCCGGCAATAACGGTTGTTTATAACATGGAGGATCAAAGTGCGTCCATAACACCCCAACTCACCTATTCTCCTTTGACCAATTTAACGGTGGATTTAAAAACAGGATTTCTTATCGGAAAGAACAAAACCGAATATGGTGAGAAAATAAACAACGCCAAAGTCGTATTATCCATTAAATATTATTTTTAAATAAAACCCGATATTTTTACCATTTAAAAATTATGTTGGTATGTATTTTGCTTTTTATGGTATCAGGCAACTACTGGGATGTTCCCAAATAATAATAAATAATGGAGAAAAATAAATGAAATCATTAATTGTCTATTCCAGCCAGACAGAGAATACCAAAAAACTTGCCGATACAATTTATGAAAATCTGGAAGGTGAAAAGGATATATTCCCGATAGATAAAGCGCCTTCTTCAGAAGGATATGATTTAATTGCAATAGGATTCTGGCTGATGGCGGGCAAACCCGATCCAAAATCCAGTGAATATCTGGAGAAAATAGGGAAGGGCGCTCGCCTGTTTTTATTTGCGACACATGGCGCATCATCATCATCAGACCATGTTGAAAATGCGATAAATCATGCCAGGGGTCTTACAAATGAAGTAGAGATTGCTGGTGTTTTTACCTGTCAGGGAGAAGTGAATCCCAAAGTATTGGAAAAAGTAAAACAGAAACCCGAACCCCCTGTATGGATTGGTGATGCAGATCAGGCTGTCGGACATCCCAATGAAGAGGACTTATCTACTTTAAAACAAATTATTGCTAAACTATAAGAAAAGAGCTGGATAATGGCTTGCTTTTATTATCCAGCTCTTTCCTAAAGGGCCTATCCTTGAATCATTTCCTCTATTCAGAGAAATTTTTCATTTGTTTTTTAATTGCTGCAAGTTCCGCTTCAAGCATATTCGCCCTGTTTTGTAATGTGGCCTGAGTTGTAGAGGCCGTTGCAGGAGCGGGCATGTTCCACTGGCCAGACCCGGAAAACCCTCTTCCCTGTCCAGGTGCCGCCTGATATCCTCTCCTGCCGCGTTGTCTTCCCATTCCCATGGCATTTCCTCTTCCTGCAAATCCCTGAGCGGGATCGACAGCACCTGTGCAATAGCCTCTTCCTCCGCCTGTCATGGGCCCTTCATTCATTGGTTTGTTTGTGTTAATGTGTCAGCGTATAAATAAATCAAATTTAAACACTGCCTTTTCTTCCGTGACCTCGACCGTGATGATGACCGTGATGATGACCGTGATGATGACCATGGGCACGAACCTGATAACACCCACCGTCTATTTTCAAACGATATGCATTCACAAGAGCGTTTGAAAGGTTAAACCGTCCGGCCTTCAGTATCCTGCCAAAGGTCTGGCGGGATACGTTCATAATTTCTGCTGCCTGGGTCTGATCCAGTCCTTCAAAATCGATATGCCGAATCGCTTCAAATTCTTCAAGAGTGAGGGTGATTTCTCCTCTTTCTTCCACCCCCAATGGCCTGAATTCTTTGATAAACGGTCGGGACATGATACATCTGGGTCTTTTGGGTCGAGGCATTTCGTTTCCTTTGTTTTGATCATTTGACTATAATGATAATGCGGTCACGAGGACATGTCAAGTGAATAATGGTCAAATGACTAAAAAAACTGGATTTTTTTTATGACGGTCGTGCTACAAGCACGGGGACTTTGGATTTTAGGATAACGCCACTGGCAGTACTTCCCAGCACAAATTCCTCAAATTCCCCATGTCCATGGGTTCCCATGATGATCAGATCAAAATTATTATCCTGTGCGGTTTTGACGATTTCATTCACCGGATTGCCTGCTGTAACAATTGTGCGATTTTCCGAAAGCGGACAATGGGGAATTTCTTCAAGAACCTTTTGTGACGTTATTTTCATTCTTTCATGAATAAGCTTCTTTGCTGTCTCAATATTTTTCTGGTTAAATTCACCCCATTTTTTTTTATCAATAGACCCTGACAAATTAATCCCTGTCCCGGAAGAGTATTCATCCAGCACATCGGGAACAACATGGATGGCATGAACCTGGGCATTGTATTTATTCCCGATACTACAGGCGTATTTAACAGCATGTCGGGCGGTTTCAGATAAATCTGTTGCAAAGAGTATTTTTTTGACATCAATTATCATGGAATCATTTTTTTCAAATTCTGGAACGATGAAGGCTTCATCCTTTTCAAATTCAGATATCTCTTTCTCCTTTGCTTTGGGTGCGCCAAACATATAATTGACAAATTTTACATACCATGCGGCCGACTGAATCTGGATAATATAGGCAAGAGCAATCAAAAGGGCAATGGTCATGCCTTGTTTTCCGAAGGCTGTCATGGCAATGGCAAGGGCAATGGACAAATCCCGCATAACCACCCCGAAAACCATGGCGATAGCGTCTTCTCTTGAAAAGAAAATCCTGCCGACAATGGTTAATAACACATAGGAGATGAGATAAAAAACGGTTAAAGGAATCAGAATAATAATAATATCGCCAGGATTGGCAATGATATGTTTTGCTTTAAGCGACATGGCAAGAAAGGCTATTAAGACAACGCCAAGGGCAGAGAATGGTGGGAATTTAGGTTTGATTCTTTCATTCCATATTTTTTTACCATATTTTTTCATGCCTAAAGCCTGGGTTAAAAGGCCTACAAATAAGGGGAAAAATACAAAAATAGCAATCTGCTTGAACATATGAAGCATATTGACTTCTATGGTGGCGCCCATAAATAGTTTGGTAAAAATCGGAGCCGCAAGCGATCCGATCACCAGTCCGAAAACCACCATTTTAATGGCTGCTTCCTTATTGCCTTTGGCAAATCCAGTCCAGGAAATGGTCATTCCTGATGTTGGCAGAACGCCGATTAAAAAGAGACCAACCGCCCAGAGTGCAAATTTAGGATCCTGACCGGTTAAAAATAGTTTCCCAATAAAAAATACAAGCAGAGGGATGAATATAAAATTGATAATCTGGGTTATAAGTTGCAGTTTAAAATCATGGCCTTTAAAGACGGTTTTCACATTTAATGTCACCATCATGGGATATACCATGATAAAGGTTATCGGGATAATAAATTGTTTTAAGGCAGATGCATCAAACAGATATCCATAGATTAATCCAAACATCATAGAGATCGGGATAGCCCAGACGAGGTTCTTTTGTATAACTGACAATAATTTCAACATGATATAAATTCCTTTGTGGTTTAATCTGTTTGAACGCTTGGGAATAAGTTTGCATCGGTATGGGGAAGGAACTGAGCTCTTGTGAACTCTTCCATAAAGGTATAGTTACTTGAAAAATCAAGATAGGTCATTGTATTTGAAATAGCAATGGCCTGTTGTCGATAGGTATTGGAAAGCAATGCCATATAAGCTCCGGCAATGGAACTGTTTCCCATATATTTAAATTTTTCTCTTTCAATATCCGGGAGCAACCCAATGGTGATTGCTTTTTCAATGTTAAGATATTGCCCGAATCCTCCGGTAATAATCATCTGACTGATAGCAGAAAAATCCATTCCCACCTGTTCCAGAAGGATGGTGAATCCTGCATAAATAGCAGCTTTACTGAGAATCAAACTTTTTATATCTGACTGGGTAAAGATAATATCTTCTTCTGAGTCAATATTGTCTGCAGTTTCAATAATAAATGCAGGTTCTTCATTAAAAAGGATAAATCGCGGATGATCTGTATCAATCTGAAATTTACCATCCTGGCCAATGACTTTTTTTAAAAGCATTTCAGATAAAAGATCAATCATTCCTGATCCGCAGATTCCTCTTGCAGGCTTGTTCTCTACGGTTGAATAATCCGGCTCAAAGGTGTTGGGATCAAGGGTGATTTTTTCAATGGCGCCATCTTCAGCACGCATGCCCCATCTAATACCGCCGCCTTCAAAGGCAGGGCCTGCAGAACAGGCTGCGGTCATGAGAAATTCATCATTGCCCAGAACAATTTCACCGTTTGTGCCAATATCAATAAAAAGAGTAAGGTCTTCAAATTGATTAAACCGTGTATATAATATACCCGACACAATATCTCCGCCAACATAACTGGCTGGTCCCGGCATAACAAAAACACCGGCATAATATGCGGCTTTTAATCCGATTTCTCCGGCTTTAATAATGGGGAATTCAGAAACAGTCGGGATATAGGGTTCACGTCTAATATATTTTGCCTCGATTCCCAAAAGCAGGTGGGTCATGGTTGTATTACCGGAGATAACAATATTTTCAATCTGTTTATGGTCTGCATTGATTGAATTTAAAGCTCTCTTAGTCAAATTGTTGATAGTAGAAAGAGCCATTTTTTTTAGTTTTTTCACGCCGTCTTTTTCAGAACAGACAATGCGGTTGATGACATCATCACCACATGCAGCCTGGCTGTTATGGCCCGATGCAGCACTTAGTATGGCACCATCCTCCATATCAACAATGTAAACAACAATAGAGGTTGTTCCCAGATCAATGGCCATACCAAGTGAGTTTATATGGTCATTGGCAGGGCTGACATCAACGATTTCCGAAGAACATTTTTTCCATAGTATGGAAGCCACGACCTTCCAGTGGTCATTCCTGACAGACTCTGTCAGTTGACGCATCACCCTGATATTGGTGCTCATTTTTGACGTATCATACCCACGTTTTCTAAGCTGGCGTTTCAGCCTGTCAAGATCGCTGACAGTATCCTCCATGGTGGGCGAGTCAAGCTGAAAGGAAATTTTTTCTACAATCGGTTCTATCTTTTCTACAAGTCCGGAAAGCTTTTTTGTGGCTGCTTCTCCCATCCCGGCTGCTTTTAATTTTTTTTCGATTGTTTCTTCAGGTATTTTAACTATAATGTCTTCAAGAATTTTTGACTGGCAGGCAAGGACATATCCCTTTTTTTTTTCCTTATCACTTAAAAGAGAAGTGTTTTCTGACTCTACTTTTCCGGATTTTATGATCAGTTTGCATTTCCCGCAGGATCCTTTACCATTGCAGGAGGCATTAATATAAATATCTGCTTTTTGGGAGGCTTCCAATAAATTTGTACCTGAAGTTACAGCAACTTTTTTTTCTTCGGGTTCGAAAATGACGGTACATTTTTCTTTAACGGGTTCTTTCTCAATCGTTTTTTTCTTTGGGGCATCAAACCCTTTTTTGGTAATAAAATAAATTGGGCAGGAGGACCTGAACTTGCAATATATATCAGGATCTCGACATTCCAGACATTCCTCGCAAAGATAAATGTTGTGTTTCATACAGATATAGCTGGTTTCGCGGTCAGGATGATTGATACATTTACCCATTTAAACCTCCGATTTTATAGTATTGAATTGGTTAATATAATACTTCATCGAGGCTTTTTGCAATGGTATTTTCGGATTGAAGGCCAACAAACCGTTTGATCTCTTTGCCATCCTTAAAAACAATTAAAGTAGGAATGCTCTGAACCATATATTTTGTAGCCAATGTTCTGTGTTCATCAATATTAATTTCAATGATAGATGCACGATTCTGGTATGTATCGATCAGTTTTTTGATGATAGGCTCCTGAGCTTTACAAGGAGCGCACCAGCTTGCATTAAAATCAACGAGTGTAACACCATTTTCTATGGTTTCCTGAAATTGTTCCGTCCCCATTTTTAATACCCTCCATAAATGATTTAATAAAATAACAATTATGAAATTTTACTACAATCAAAAAGCATGCCATATTTTTTTTCTCAGCGAAAGGCATGCTAACTTATTGAAAATAAATAATATACATCATCTAAATATATCATTGCAGCATGAGTGTAATTAAAAAAAGGAACGTTACTTTTTGAAACGGTTTCGGTTTGTAACGTTTTTTTTGACAAATACCATATCATATTTATTATATAAACAATAGGTGTGGTTAGATGGCATACCCTTTGCTTGAGTGAAGATTAGCAAAACTGCACTTTTGTTTATTTGATAATGATAAAATCAACTTCTAACCGTGAGGTACGTATGAAAGAGATGATTTATGTTTTTATTTTTTTAGGTATTTATATCCTGGTACAGGTGGTTATTCTTCCTAAAATGGGTATATCCACCTGAATGAAAGATGCCTGTCAGGTGACAGACAAGAAAAAAATTCAAAAAAAAGTACCGGAAAACAAACCATAATGGAAACCTATCAATTATGGAATGTTAATTTTTTAAACCAGATTCTTGATACCATGGCAGAAGGTCTTTTCACTCTGGATGACCAGGGCATCATTACCTCCTGGAACAAGTCAATGGAAAAAATCACGGGCTATTCTGAACAGGAAGCTGTCGGCAATACCTGTCGTTTGCTTGAATGCAGCCAGTGTTTTGGTAAAAAGTGCCCAGCGGATGTTCAAAAATGCGGTGTAATCAAGCATGGCAAAACAGAAGCCAAAGAATGTTCTATCAAACACAAGAACGGACACGATGTTGCCGTAATAAAGAATGCAAGACTTGCCAGGGATGATAAGGATCAGATTCTTGGAATTGTTGAAACGATTACAGATCTGACTGAATTAAAAAAAATAAAAAAAACAGCTGAAGATGCTCAAAAAAAGCTTAAAAAAACGTATCGTCTTGGAAATATTATTGGAAAAAGTGCTATCATGCAAAATGTCTTTCATGCGATACAGGCAGTAGCAAACAGCCGGGCCACCGTTCTGATTCAGGGTGAAAGCGGAACAGGAAAAGAACTGGTTGCTAAAGCCATTCATTATACAGGCGCCGGCACCTCAGGTCCTTTGATTATCGTCAATTGTTCCGCTCTTTCCGAAACTTTGCTTGAAAGTGAACTCTTTGGCCATGTAAAAGGCGCATTTACCGGAGCTCACAAAGATCGAAAAGGCAGGTTTGAAGAAGCAGATGGGGGAACTGTTTTCCTCGATGAAATTGGAGAGTTGACCCCCTATATGCAGGTAAAACTGCTCAGAGTTCTTCAGGAAAGAGAAATCGAAAGGGTAGGGGACTCAAAAAAGAGAAAAATTGATATCAGAATTATTGCTGCGACTCATAAGAATCTTTATGAACTGACCAAACAGGGGAAATTCAGAGAAGATTTATTTTATCGATTAAAGGTTTTCCCCATCAACATCCCTCCATTAAGAGACCGCCGTGAAGACATCCCAATCCTTGTCAGTCATTTTATCAAAAAAGGAAATAAAAGGGAGAAAAAATCCATAGAACGGGTTGATGCACACGGGATGAAACAATTAATGGAATATGCCTGGCCGGGTAATATCAGGGAGCTTGAAAATGCTATTGAGCATGCGTTTGTTATTTGCGATTCAAATCAGATTGACCTCAAAGATCTGCCGGTGGAGATCAGAAATGACCAAGGGTATTCATATAGTACAAATAAGGTTGCAAAGCTGACCAAACCGGATCTTTTAAAATTACTCGACGAGTGCAATTGGAATAAGGCAGAAGTGGGGCGACGAATTCAAAAAAGTCGAACCTCTGTGTGGAAATATATGAAAAAATGGGACGTCCCATTGCAAAAATATTGAAAGGGAAAAAAGCCTTGAAAGAAACTTCCGGCAAGGCTTTTTAGAGATTTGATTTAAGCACCCAGATACGCTTTTTTAACATCCGGGTTATCAAGTAATTCATCTGAAGGTCCTTCAAGAACAAGAAAGCCATTTTCTATTACATACCCCCTCTGAGCAAATTTTAAGGCAAGCCGGGCATTTTGTTCAACCAGCAGGATGGTGGTGCCTAATTTGTTGATTTCATTTAATGCATCAAACATTTCAAGCATAAGAAGAGGGGCCAGCCCCATGGAAGGT
>JAFCZY010000445.1 GCA_019314105.1 Deltaproteobacteria bacterium | reverse complement strand
GCCGGAATAGCCCACTTTAAAATTTTCCCGGTCTTACCTGCAGGCGGAACCTTATTGAGTTCATCAAGGTCTATCTTTTCATTGCCGGCAAGATATCTTTTGATTCCCGGGGCATGGGCAGCACCCACAACAGCAACAATTTTTTCACCCGGAGCAGACCTGATTTTCTCTGCCAGGAACTGATCCCTTTCATTGATCAAGATTTTTTCAATAATGGGATGTGTCTTTTTTACATCCGCCAAAAGCGTTTGCAGGATATCTTCCTGCTTCATCTTTTCAATGTCTTCTTCATTAATATCATCCGAGGCGCCAAAAGAGAAGACAAGGGAGAACATGAGCTTTAACTTTTCCCACAGCCCCATTCCCCGCCAGACTCTTGAAAGGGTCGTCTGGATGTCACGATCCGAGGGAACGATTAAGGCATTGATTTCTTCTGCTGCATTGATGGCATTGATCATTTCCTGTCCAGGCTTGATATCAAATTTATCCGCCATCTTTTTCTGAAAAGAGGCCAAAAGAAGATTCACAAATAAAAGCAGTGCTTTTTTCTCTTTAATGACTTTTACAATATCCATGTTGCGCCATCTGTCCGTATCCTTAAGCGATGCAAGCCTTGTTGCGCAAAGTTCGACACAGACAGTGTCCGGGGTTTGTTCAAGGATAGTCTCTTCCACAAGTTGTGCGCTTTGTCTTGACACATGGGCAGTGCCGATGAGAATTATTTTTTTCCCATTGCAGGATATGGGGTCTATCATGCGGTCCTTTTTTGTTTCTTTGTCCTGTTTGCCCGATGTGTCGGGAAAATTTTCCATGACCCTTTAAAACCCTTTCAAATCAATTATTATAGATGCGTATTATAACCATTATTTGATTCATGGCAATATAAAATCATCCAAATTCTTGACCTGGACAAACAGGTTTGGTATTCAGATGATTATGAAATCAATTGATGAACAAATATTAAGAGCAACAAAAGAGATGATAGTCAAATTCATTGAAATGGGAAGGTTATCGCCAACAAATCTTCACGAAGCATTTAAAGATATTTATGCCACTGTCGATGAAACCGTTAAAAAAAATGTGAACAAAACAGCGCCTTCTAATGACCAGCAAGACTAAAAAATCCTTACCAAGAATAAAATCCGGGATAAGACAGGGCCTGATAAAAGGGTGGAAAGGACTCATCTGGCTGCTGAAAATTATACTTCCCATTTCTTTTGCCACCGCCCTGCTGGTTCATTTTGGAATTATTTACAAACTTGATTTTCTGCTGACACCCGTTATGACCTGGCTGTCCCTGCCGGCATCTGCCGCCCTTGTTATCATTATCGGTCTTTTTACCGGTATCTACGGAACCGTGGCCGCTCTTTCTGTTATGCCCTTTTCCGTGGAGCATATGACCCTGATTGCCATATTCACCCTGATATCCCATAAGGAGCATATGACCCTGATTGCCATATTCACCCTGATATCCCATAATATCATTCAAGAAAGCATTGTTCAGGGGAACTCAGGACTCAATTCAGCCTTTGCGGCTTTTTTCAGATTATTTATGTCGTTGCTTGTGACCTTTGTCTGTGCAAAAATAATGGGTGTGACCCCTGAAACAGGTGGGGTGATAGGAACAGGAGCCTTTCCGCAGGAAACAAAGTCGTTTATAATCATGCTCAAACTATGGGGAGGGGGAACCTTTAAGCTGATTATTCAAATTTTTTGTATTATCATGCCGTTGATGGTGATCCTGGAAATAGCTAAAGAGTTTAATATTATAACCTTTATCACTAAAATAACATCTCCAATTTTTTCTGTTATGGGGTTGAGCCGTTCAACCGGGATGCTGTGGCTGACGGCATCCATTTTCGGACTGGCCTATGGAGCAGCGGTCATTGTTGAAGAAACGCAATCCAATGAGTATGAAAAAGAAGACTTAATTAAACTGCATCTTTCCATTGGAATCAATCACTCTATGATTGAAGACCCTGCCTTATTCCTGCCTTTGGGGCTGCCGATATTCTGGTTATGGATTCCAAGATTACTGGCTGCCATCATTGTTACTTGGCTGTATTCGGTTTTTTTATCTGCAAGGAGGCGTTATGTTAAGCGAGCTTGCCATTTTGCGATCATTGATGACATACGGATTTCATTTAAAGATGGATTTTCCGTATTAAGCGGGGAAACCGGTACGGGAAAGTCGATCATTGTTGAGGCCGTCAACCTGCTGCTCGGCGGTAGAGCTTCGGCTGATCTGGTGAGAGCAGGCTGTGACACTGCAGAATTGGAAGCCTTCTTTGACTTTGATGCACATTCAAAGGCTTCCATGATTTTAGAAAACCAGGGCATTGACGGTTCTGACGGCCTGATTGTCCGCCGGGTGATCTCATCTTCGGGCAAAAGCCGTGTGTTTATCAACTCAAGGCAGTCAACTCTGGATTTTTTAAAGCGAGTGACCTTCAATCTTGCCGGTATCTCAAGTCAGCATGCCCACCAGGGACTTTTAAAAGAAGAAAACCACCTGGATATTTTAGACGAGTTCGCAGGGACGACAGATCTGAAAAATGAAGTCAGGAACCTGTACCAGACCATTATCCCTTTGAGAAGAAAGATAGGAGAGCTTACCCAAAGCCTGGATACAAAAAAAAAGAACAGGATTTTCTGGAGTTTCAGATAAATGAAATCAATAATGCCGCCATTTTGCCCAATGAGGATGAAGCCCTTGAAAAGAAGCGTAAGGCACTATTGAATGCATCAAAAATATTTGAAGCCGTCAATCGTTCCATCCATGAGGTTCATGACAGGGAAGGGTCTCTTATCGAGAGACTGTCTTTTTTGAGAGATGGCATGGAAAAAGTAAGTATGGCGGATGAATCTCTTGAAAAAATTGCACGGCAGTTTTCCAGTACCATATTTGAGTTGCAGGATATTGCCGGTGAATTAAGGGATTTCTCTTCTACCATTGATCTTGATCCGACCTCCCTTGAAATGACAGATCAAAGGCTGGACCTGGTTTCCAGGCTGAAAAGAAAATATGGCGGGAGTCTTGATGCGTTATTTGATGCCTATGCCGCCATGCTAAAGAAGCTCTCTCACACTACTGAGATTGAAACTCAGATCAAAACCTTTGAAAAGGATGTTCTCATTTTTTCAAAAAAAATCGACCGGAAAGCAAAAAAATTATCCGCCTTAAGAAAAACAGCAGGAGAAAAATTATCTAAACTTTCAAAAAATGAATTGGAAGCCCTTGAAATGGGAAAAGCAAAGTTTGAAGTTGCCTTTTCCAGTCAGGTCACAAATGATATGGAAGATATCGCAACAGCGGATCGAGAAAAAATAGGGCCGGACGGAATGGATAAGATCCGCTTTCTTCTCAGTCCAAATCCTGGTGAAGCATTAAAGCCGCTGGTTAAAATTGCTTCGGGCGGCGAGCTGTCGAGAATTGTTCTGGCATTAAAGGCGGTGCTATCAAAAAGTAAGTCTTTGGAAACATTGATTTTTGACGAAGTAGATGCCGGTATCGGAGGTGCAACGTCTGAAAAAGTCGGTATTAAATTAAAACAATTGTCTCAGAAACATCAGGTGATCTGTATTACGCATCTGGCCCAGATTGCAAAATATGCTGCGAACCAGTTCAGGATATCCAAGGATGTGATCAATGGACGAACATTCACGACCATTGTTCCATTGGCAGACGAGACTGCGAGGATTGAAGAAATTGCCAGGATGATTGGCGGGTCCAGTATTACAGATACAACCCTGACCCATGCCAGGGAGCTTCTTGACCAGACATTATCTTGACAAATGGTCATATATGGTTAAACTAAATAATTATTGAAAAGTTGAATAAAGGAGTTTTTATGCCAATATATGAATTTAAATGCTCAAAATGCGAAGAATTCTTTGAAGTTCTTGTAATGGGCTCAAATAATGATGATACAGTCGCTTGTCCCAAATGCAAATCAAATGAA
>JAFCZY010000117.1 GCA_019314105.1 Deltaproteobacteria bacterium | reverse complement strand
TGTTTCCGTGATATTATTTGATGGAATAAATAATAATAAGGCTATTTTATTTGAAGGTGCCCAGGGAACCCACCTTGATATTGAACATGGGACCTATCCGTTTGTGACATCGTCCTCTGTTGTGTCCGGCAACGCAGCCAACGGCTCCGGTATCGGCCCTGCAAATCTTAATAACATCATCGGAATTGTAAAAGCCTATACCACACGCGTCGGTGCCGGTCCATTCCCGACCGAATTATTTGATGACATTGGAGATAAAATTCAGAAAACCGGTTCGGAATTCGGCGCAACAACAGGCAGAAAAAGACGATGCGGTTGGCTGGACATGGTAGTTCTTCGGAATGCGGTAAGATTAAACAGCCTGACCGGTCTTGCCATCACCAAACTTGATGTTCTTGATGATCTTGATGAAATTAAAATCTGTACCGGTTATGACCATAAGGGAACAAAAATTTCAGATTTTCCACCTGAAATCAAAGTGTTGCAGGAATGCACCCCTGTATATGAAAGTCACCTAGGCTGGAAACAGGATATTTCAGGTATCACAGAGTTTAATGACCTGCCTGAAAATGCCAAAAAATACCTTGCAAGGATAGAAGAACTTTCCAATGTTAACATTAAAATTGTCTCTGTGGGACCGGGAAGGGAAGCGACGATAATAAAAGAAAATATTTTCAATTAGACATTTTGCTTTTTTTTGTGTATAAATCTTTTTTGCAGTCGGGATGTGGCTCAGTCTGGTAGAGCACAGCGTTCGGGACGCTGGGGCCGGAGGTTCAAATCCTCTCATCCCGACCAGGTAATATCAAGGGTTTTAAGGATTGAAAAATTCCATATCTGCTTTTTCATTTAAAATTCCCTGGTCAAGAAGAGAATCGAAAAATAATTGCATCGCCTTTATTTTTTGACCATCCAGATCACAATACAGCAGATCAAAATATTCTTTAATAACAAGTTGTTCCAGATTTAATTTATTTTTCCCTGCTTCAATGACCTTGTCAATATGCTGATATCCCTGTCTTTTTGACTCCAACAGCAAGTTATGAATTTCTTTTACACGGGAAGGATATTTTTCAGCAAAAGAACGTCTGACCGCCCAGACAGCAAATACAAAGGGAAGCTGTGTCATTTCATACCAGAGCTGTCCTAAGTCAATACGATATTTAAACGCTTGACCCCAGGGATGCTTAAGCGCTGTATCCCCGATCACCAGAACGGCATCGACAGATTTCGAAACCATTTGACAATGGGTTACAGATCCGACTTCATAGAGCGGAGAAACCTTTCTCTGGTTAAAGATCATTTTCAAAAAAGAAGCGGCAGATGCCGAATCCTGTGAGAACATTACCTTTTTACCCTCAAGGTTATCAATTTCATAATTACTGGCCAGAATAACGCTTAGCACTCTGCCGTTACAGGATATGGACAGATCAGGAAGCAATAACAGCTCCCTGTGGTTCATGGCATAAAAAGCAGCCGAAATGGGACTTATTTTGATCTG
The DNA here is from genome assembly GCA_019314105.1 of Deltaproteobacteria bacterium. Classification (GTDB taxonomy): domain Bacteria; phylum Desulfobacterota; class Desulfobacteria; order Desulfobacterales; family Desulfobacteraceae; genus Desulfobacula. The sequence continues at coordinate 6,310 of JAFCZY010000117.1, read as the reverse complement.
CCCGGTGATGAGTTTTTGGTTTAAAACAGACGGCACATCCGACACCATTTTCAACCAGGGGGGCAAAAGACCGTGATCAAGGCCATAAAAAACGGGAGAGGCATTAATATAACTGATTTTCCCCATATATACATTTTTATCATTCATTGGACAGTGTTCTTTGAAAAAGCTCCTTTTTATTCTTTGCTTTCAATGGTCGGTACAAAAACTGTGCTCTTTTTCCCTTGGCAAGTGTACCGGTTAAGTGGTCGATCCCCAAAGCCCTGGCACCGTTTATCGTGCCCATGGAAAAAATAATTGCAGGATCAAGCATAGGGTAATGGGTTTGCACAAAGGCCATTTCATCAAAAATATTTAATGAATCACAACTGGCAAGGCTGTCTGTTCCAAGAGCCGGTTCAATACCGACTTTCAGTATTTTTTCAATATCAGAAAGTTTTCCATGAAGATTTTGATTGCTTCTGGGGCAGACACACACCTTTGCTTTTGATTGGGAAAGTATTTCCAGATCCCTGTCACTCGCATTCAAGACATGAACCGCTATGGTTAAAGGATCAAGAAGCCCCATGTCATTGATATAGGCAATGGGTGATTTTGATCCGATTTCCCAGGATGACCAGTCAATTCCCCGGAGTGTCAAAAAATCGGCCCATGGCCCTTTTTTATCATGAATAAATTCTGATTCATCATCAGACTCTGCCACATGGATGGAAAAGGGCAACCCATTTGATTTGGAGCATTGCTTTAAGGCCTTGAGCAGTTGGGGGGAGGAGGTATGAGGGGCATGCCCTGAAACTGAAAAAGAAACAGAATCATTCTTTTGAACAAAAAAAGGCGGAATATCTGATCCCAGAAACTCATGGAAGCAGACGCCATTTAAGGCGGAATCTTCAATAATTGATTTGATAATTCCAAGAGTTGAAATGTCGCCAATATAAAGGTTGCCTGATTTTACTAAATCCTGAACAGAATTTTGGGCTGCTTTGATTAATTTTTCTTGTCCTAGGGTCTCTCTTTTTTCCAAAAGCGTTTTAACCCAAATTTTAAATCCCTTATCAAAGGGCAGACAGCCTTTTAAGGCAGACAATTCCAGGTGCAGATGCGTGTTGACAAGGGGCGGCATTAATACGCCCGGGCCATGATCGATACACTTTTCTTCCGGCCTTCCTTTGTGAACACCCGTAATAAAACCCTTATCAACCTCAATATATCCATTCTCAATAATGGTAAAAGGCTCAACAATTATCCAGCCAGCCCGGTGAAATTCTCTTCCGCTGCGACTTTCACTACAGACAATGGTTTTAAAATTTGGGATCATAGCAGATGATAATAGCAGTCCCTTTGCCGGGGTTCAAATCCTGCCATGGTAATTAACCGCGTCAATTCTTCTTTTGAAAGCATAAAATCAACACCTGCCGAAGCCACAACATTTTCTTCAATCATGGTGCTTCCCATGTCATTGGCACCGAAAAAAAGTGCGGTCTGGGCAATTTTATCTCCCTGGGTTACCCAGGAGGCCTGGATATTATCAATATTATCAAGGAACAACCGGCTCATTGCCAAAATCCTTAAATATTCCACGCCGGTCTTTTTTTTAACACTAATCTTTGTATTGTCCGGCTGAAAAGTCCAGGGAATAAAGGCTGTAAATCCATGGGTTTCATCCTGAAGGGTTCTAATTTTGTCCATGTGCTCAAAAACATGAAACTCTTTTTCAAGATGGCCGAACATCATTGTGGCGCTGGATCTCATTCCCAATCCATGGGCCTGCCGCATCACTTCAAGCCATTCAGCAGAACTGCATTTATTCGGGGAGACCTTTTGCCGGACATCATCACATAAAATCTCCGCCCCGCCGCCCGGGATGGAATCGAGACCCGCTTTCTTTAAAATCGATAGGGTTTCACTAATGGATAAAGAAGATTTTTTCGCAATAAAATCGATTTCCGGAGGAGAAAATCCATGAATATGAATATCAAAGTTTTCTTTAATATACCCTAACAGATCCACATAATAGTCAATGCCAAGATCCGGGTGCATACCGCCCTGTAACAGAATCTGCGTTCCGCCAAGGTCTATGGTTTCCTGAATTTTATCAAACAGGTCCTGTTTTGAAATAATATACCCCCTGCCCTGACCCTGATAAAAAAAAAAAAAAAATGCACAAAACCGACACCCCGAAGCACAAATATTGGTATAATTAATATTTCTGTCCACCACATAGCTAACCATTTTATCGGGATGAAGGTGAAACCGCTTCTGGTCTGCAAGACGTGCCAGGGTCAAAAAATCAGCCTGCCTGAAAAGCGCCAGACCTTCATCAATATCTATTCGCTGATGTTCTCTTACTTTTTCAATAATATTATTTAATTTGTCCATTATTATACTCACATGCTCAATTTATCGGGTGATAGAAAGAATCCCGTTCAACAGGCACAAACCCGGCTTTTGTAATCATATTCACCATTTGATCTTTTGTAAGACCGATGGCTGATTTGGCCCCGGCCATATGGGTAATTCTCTCTTCTATAATTGTCCCATCCAGATCATCCGCCCCAAAACTTAAAGCCACCTGGGCCAATTTTTCGCCGATCATTACCCAGTACGCTTTGATATGATCAAAATTATCCAGCATAAGGCGAGCGGCTGCCACATTTTTCAAATCATCCATGGCGGTTGTTGGCGGAATATGAGAAAGCTGAGTATTTTCAGAATGAAATGCCAGCGGAATAAACGCAGAAAATCCACCCGTTTCATCCTGTAATTCTCTAAGTGTGACGAGATGATCCACTCTCTCTTCAATAGTTTCAATATGACCATAGAGCATGGTGGCATTGGTTTTAATCCCGGCCTGATGAACCGCCCTTACAATTTCAAGCCAGCGTTCATGGCCTATTTTTTTGGGGAACAATTCTTTATGGATCCTTGAATTCAACACCTCTGCCCCGCCACCCGGCATCATTTCAAGGCCTGCATCTTTCAGCCTTTGAATGGTCTCTTCAAGAGAAAGCCCGGCAAGATTGGATAAATAGTCAATTTCCACACTGGTAAACGCTTTAATAGTGGCTTCAGGTCTGACTCTTTTGACTGTCTTTAAGAGATCAATAAAATATTCAAATTTCAAATCAACATTTAGCCCCCCGACAATATGCAGTTCCTTAACGGGTTCATCAATGCGATCCAAAAGTCTTTTTTCAATCTCTTCAATGGACCAGGCATAGGCGCCTTTTTCTTTGCGATCCCTGGCATAGGCACAAAACCGGCATCGGTTTTTGCATATATTGGTATAATTTAAATGCTGATTATAAATATAAAACGCTTTATTCCCATGCAAAGACCTTCTGACATGGTTTGCCATCTGCCCCAAACCGATCAGATCATGGGTTTCATAAATACAAATCCCGTCTTCTCTGGAAAGACGGGAGCCGTTTAAGACGTTTAAAAAAATACTTTTAAGTCGTTTGTCAGTGAACGTGGATACTGACATATCCAATTCCGGGGGTAACTTTTTCATCTGGTTTAACTTCCGCATTCATTATTCATCTTCATGTTCTGTTTCCGGCTGGTTTATATCAGAAATCATATCTGCAATATTTGAAGCCATCTGAGCCACCTTACCATCCGGTTCAGAACTTATTGGAGGGGCCAACGTATTCTCTTCACCGAACAAATCATCTTCCCCCTCTTCCTCAGGATTATCTCGTTCGGTTGAAATCTCCAAACATTCGCCTTGTCTGTTAAAAATCACCGATAAGGGGACCTTAATTTCAAAATCAAATTTATATGCAATCGTGTCATTATAAACCATAAGATCTCCCTTTTTGTAATCGATATCTTCTTGAAGTGTGAAATTGTACTTTTCAAAAAGAATTTTTTCAAGGGCTTCCCGGTCTAATCCTTCATTTATTGTGTCAATAAATGCTTTTTCACATTCCCGAATGGTCTCTGACTTTGTAAGTTTCATAAAACACCTCTCGAATTGAAGAAAAAATGTATTTCCTTTGCAAAATTTAAATATGCCGCAGCTGCCGGACTCTTTATGTCATGCAATGCTGCCGGAATCTTTAGATCAATTGATCTTTTAATATTATCGTCTTCAGGAATAACCGTCTGATACACCATTTGTTTTATATCCATCAAATTCTGCTTTTCCAGAAAAGACAAAATATCTTCTTTTGTTTCACACATATTGAAAAGACATCCAGCTATTTTCAAAGGAACATTGTGAGTGGTCTGAATATATTTTACCGTTTGGAGCAAACAATGAAATGCCTCAACCGAATCGTGATAAACCGACATGCAGATAATCAGCCAGTCAGCTGCTGTCATGGCGGTAACACTTAAAAAGCCATACGAAGAAGGGGGATCGATGATAATATACTCATACTCGTCTTCAACATCCCTTAAAAAAAGGCGTAACATTTTTTCATTTCCAATTTTTTTTGCCAATTTCAAGGCGACTCGAAATAAATTAAATCCTGCGGGTATCATATCCAGATAATTGACTTGAGTTTTTATCACTGCATCTGTCATCTTTACACTTCCAGACAAAACAGATGCCATATCACAATGATAATCCGACCCCTCAATACCGCACCATTGAGTGGAACTTCCCTGCAGATCACAGTCTATTAACAGCGTATTCTTTTCTAACAAAGCCAATGATGTGGCAAGATTTACCGCTGTAACGCTTTTCCCTGATCCCCCTTTTGGGCTGGCTACCGTTATTATTTTACTCATAACCTTATATCCTTAGCATACTTATCAAAAAATTCAATCCCCATGTTGTTTATCCGCCACTTTCCAGAGTCTCTGTTGTTTATCCGCCACTTTCCAGAGTCTCTTCCTGATTTTTAAATGAAATCCAATGAAATATTCAGGATAAGTTGAAATAATATTGTGAATATATCATAATACAAAACAAGTTCAAAGAGGAGAAATGCGTGGATGAATTAACTCAAAAATATCTTGATTTTCTTATCATTGAAAAAGGCTTGTCCGATAACACGGTGACTTCCTATTCAACAGATCTGGCGCAATACATCACTTTTCTTGAAAAAAATAGTATTCATGATTTAAATGATGTGGACACGGCCGTCATTCTTGCCTGGCTTATTGACCTTGCCAAAAAAGGACTGTCTGCTAAATCCAGAGCCCGGCATTTGATTACCATTCGCGGGTTATATAAATTTTTAATCAATGAAAAAAAAGTAACAAAAAGCCCTGTAAAAAATATTGATCTTCCAAAAACCGGCCTGGCGCTCCCAAAAATCATGAGTGTCAAAGAAGTGGCTGATCTTTTAGATACCCCGGACATCAGAAAACCAAGGGATTTGAGAAATTCAGCCATGATGGAAATCATGTACGGCGCAGGATTAAGAGTTTCTGAACTTATCTCGCTATGCCTGCAGGATATTAACTTTGATGCAAACTTTGTCCGAGTGATGGGAAAGGGATCTAAAGAACGCATCATTCCCATTGGCTCCCAAGCAAGATCCATCACACAAAAATGGATCAAAGAGGGCAGACCCTTTCTTTTAAAAAAGATTTCCACCCCCTATCTTTTTGTTGCAAGGGCCGGCAACCCCATGACCCGTCAATCTTTCTGGAAAATCATAAAAAAATACGCCCTTCTTGCTAATATATCAAAAAATATCATGCCCCATACATTAAGGCATTCATTTGCAACCCATTTACTTGAAGGCGGGGCTGATTTAAGGTCGGTTCAAACCATGCTCGGTCATTCAGATATATCGACCACACAAATATATACCCACATTTCACGGGACTATTTAATGAAGATGCACCAAAAATATCATCCGAGAAATTAAGGGATTGTTTGATTTTATCCTTCCCCTGGCTGCCAATTTCCATATTGCTTCTTAAATTCCTTTTATGGTATTAGATATGCCTATGGAAACTTTACCCCCCTTAAAAGAACTGCTCATGCAGGTGAACACGCCCATTTTTGCCGTCCAAACCGATGACGGGCTTCATTTTGTAACTGAAAATAATGATTTGCATCGTTTCAAGGCCTTTGTTCCGGCTGTCAGGCTTGAAGACCTGGGCGATGAGAAGTTTAAGAAACGACATGCCTTAACCTATCCCTATATTGCCGGCGCCATGGCCAATGGCATTACATCTGCGGATATGGTAAAAACCATGGCAGAAAACGGGATGATCGGATTTTTGGGAGCGGGGGGTCTTTCCCTTGAAAAAATTGAAAAAAATATCATCGAGCTTACCAATGTCTTAAAAGACAAGCCCTTTGGCTTTAATCTGATTCACTCTCTGGGAGACCCGGCTCATG
>JAFCZY010000116.1 GCA_019314105.1 Deltaproteobacteria bacterium | reverse complement strand
CTGCTGTCAAACGATTCATTTGAATATCAACAATTATCCTTGCTTCATCTGAAACAAATCTTTTTACAGGTTCTCCCGATTTTGTGTGGTGTTTAAGGGGAGAAATAATTTTCGCTTCACCAAGAGTGGGGATATGGGTGTTTAATTTTTGGGTTTTCATCGTCTTCCCCCGTTAAATTGAAAAGACCCTTTCCCAAGAATATCATGTAAATGTAAAAGTCCGTCAAGCCTGTTATGGTTATCAACTATGGGAAGTACTGTAATCTGATATTTCTCCATAAGATTTAACGCATCATATAAAAAAGATTGGGCGGTTAAGGTGCGGGGGTTTTCACTCATGACCGTATCAACTGACTGGGTATTTAAATGGAATTGATTATTGGCTATGCAGTGCCTGATATCGCCGTCTGTGATAATCCCTTTAAGTTTTTTTTCTTTATCCAGAACAATCACAGCCCCTAACTTGAATTTATCCATTTGTTCCAGAGCAGATCCCATGGAAGACCCCGCCAATACCCATGGTGCAGTGGAGGCTTTAAACATGATTTCACCCACTCTACAGGAAAGACGTTGTCCCAGCATGCCACCTGGATGGGATTTCATAAAGTCACTTTTTTTAAATTTTTTCATGGTGATCAAAACAACCGCCAGGGCATCGCCCATGGCAAGCTGGGCCGTCGTGCTGGAAGTCGGTGCCATATTAAAGGGGCAGGCCTCTTTTTCAACCCCCGTATTAATAATAATATCACAAAATTTTGCCATGGTGGAATCGATTTTTCCTGTAAACCCGGCAAGCTTACATCCAATATCTTTGATTACAGGAAGCAATTGGTTGAGTTCTTGTGTCTCTCCGCTGTTGGAAATAGCAATAAACACGTCATCTTTGCTCACCATTCCCAGATCGCCATGAACGGCTTCAACCGGATGTAAAAACATTGAATTTGTTCCGGTGCTGATAAGGGTGGCAACAATTTTTTTGCCGATAAGACCTGATTTCCCTATTCCGGATATGACCACCCGTCCGGTAGAACTGCATATGGTGTTAACAAGCGCTTCAAAAGACTCGTTAATATTCTGTGTCAATTTCAAAATACTGTCCGCTTCTATCTTCAATACTTCTTTTGCTTTTTCTATTATCATAATCGAATTCCATCTTATACTTTAATTTATTGAACGGTTTGAATAATTGATATTTATATACAATATTCAGTTCTTTTTTAATATAAAAAAATTATAGAGAAATCCGACTCAAATATTGACTATTTTTTGATGCTATGATATTTGGCTAAGGTTTATAGTACTTAAAAGATTGTTTAAACTTCAAACCACAGGATTAAGATACAGGATTATTATTATGATTTGTACAACTATCAGGGAAGGTGATGACTGCGTATTCATGACAGCAAAAGGCTGTAGCTACAATGAGGGCGCCTGCCTACCCATCATTGACGAATGCAAAGGATGTGCGAGAACTTCAGAACTTGAAACCGGTGTATATTGCACTGCCGCTCCGGATCCATCATTAAAATGGAAAACAGGAAATTGTAATATTGCAACCCATGTTAAAACCGCTTCAGCTACTAAAAAACAAAAGATTAATCCGATCAAAGCATCCAAAAGAAGATGATCTTTATATACTAGTTTATTTAAACTCTGTAGTTTCCGTCTTAATAAAGCTGCGGAGTTTTTTTAGGTTCAAATGCTTTAATGAATCATTTTAAGGTTTATTTATTAATCCACCATTTTAAAAGAGTGAATTATGAATCCTATTGCACAAGAACTAAACAAAATTATCAATGGATCCAATCCCCATATTTTTGAAATGCTTTCTGATATGGGGAAAGCCCTGTTTTTTCCCAAAGGCATCCTGAGTCAGAGTGCTGAAGCCAAACAAAAAGCAGATAAGATTAATGCGACCATCGGTATTGCCAAAGAAGGGGGCCGTGTATTAAGCCTTTCATCCATCACAAAGTATATTAAAGATATTGAACCGGATAATTATCTGCCGTATGCCCCATCATTCGGAATTCCTGCACTTCGAAACAAATGGAAGGCCGACCTTTATAAAAAGAATCCATCTCTTAAAGATAAAAGAATTAGCCTCCCTGTTGTAACGTCTGGTATCACCCACGGGGTCAGTATATTGTCTGATATGTGGGTGAACAAAAATGATGTGATTATTTTACCGGATATGATGTGGGGAAATTATACTATGACCTTTTGTGTCAGAAATAATGCACACATTGTTCATTATAAGGCTTTTGATGATCAATTGACCCGCTTTAATCTGGCTTCTTTTGAAAAAGTGGTCCGTGAACAGGCAAGGGTTAATGATAAAATCATCACGGTTTTAAATTTTCCCCATAACCCGAGTGGATATTCCCTGAGTATATCCGAAGCTCAAAAAGTAGCAGATATCCTTATCGATATAGCCCAACAGGGGACCCATGTGGTTGCCGCCTGTGACGATGCTTACTTTGGGCTTTTCTTTGAAGAACAAACCAGCAAAGAATCTATATTTACCCGACTTGCAGGCGCAGACAAACGCCTTGTCGCGGTTAAACTTGATGGCGCCACAAAAGAAGACTATGTCTGGGGATTCAGAACCGGCTTTATTACCTATGGTGTTTATGGAAACGATGACAATGTTTTGGAAGCATTGGAAAAGAAGACAGGCGGATGTATCAGGGGAAACATTTCCAATTCATCCCATTTAAGCCAGACCATTCTTTTAAAATCCATGGCAGACGAAAATTATGAAGCCTATAAAAAAGAAAAGTTCCAGCTTCTTAAAAATCGGGCATTAAAAATGAAAGCGGTTTTAAAAAACCCGAAATTTAAGGATGCCTTTGATGTCTATCCCTTTAACTCCGGATATTTCATGTGTCTCCGGCTTAAGGACGTGGATGCTGAAGAATTAAGGCTTCATCTTCTGGAGAATTATGGAACCGGCTTGATTTCCATTGGGGAAAAAAATATCCGGGTGGCATTTTCCTGTCTGGAAGAGAGTGATGTGGAAACATTGTTTGATATCATATTGAGTGGAATTAATGACCTGAAAAAAGGGTAATGGTCATGGGGTTCAGAGAAAAAATTAGTTCAGGGAATATTGCAGTCGCAGGAAGATGGCTGTTCTATTTTGTCATGATCGGAATTATTGCCGGTGGCGGTGCCGTTGTTTTCCATTATTTATGCAGTCTTGGTATGCATTATTTTTTGGACTTGATGGCAGGATACAGACCCACATCTCCTGCCGGAGAACACCTTCTTTTGCCTCCCACCCAGACGTCTTTTAACAAATGGATACTTTTAATTCTCCCTGCTTTGGGTGGCCTTGTAAGCGGGTGGATCGTTTATACATTTGCCCCTGAAGCCGAAGGTCATGGAACCGATGCCGCCATTGATGCCTACCATCATAAGGGAGGGCTTATCCGTGGCAGAATACCCATCATCAAAACCATTGCTTCCGCCCTAACCTTGACAACCGGGGGATCAGGCGGCAGGGAAGGGCCCATTGCACAAATCGGTGCGGGATTTGGCTCTTTTCTGGCCACCAAATTCAATCTTTCTGAAAGAGAAAGAAGAATTATGATGGCAGCCGGTATTGGTGCAGGGGTTGGATCCATATTCCGTGCTCCTCTGGCAGGGGCACTTTTTGCAGCAGAAGTACTCTACCGGGACCCTGACTTTGAATCAGAGGTCATTATTCCGGCGGGCATTTCCTCTGTTGTGGCCTATTGTACTTTCTGTCTTGTTTTCGGATGGGGTTCTTTATTTGAATCTCCAGATTTTATTTTTCGAAACCCGTTGGAATTAGGACCTTATATTGTCCTTTCCGGTGTTCTTGTCCTTACGGCTATCTTTTATATTAAAGTGTTTTACGGGGTAAGAGACCTCTTTCAAAAATTTTCAATTCCCAATCATTTTAAACCAGCCATAGGTGGGTTGATTACAGGAATTATCGGATTTTTTCTCCCCTATACCCTTGCATTCGGATATGGAATTGCCCAGGAAGCAATCTTCAACCAGGTGGCCATTCCAACTCTGATTGCATTGGCCATTGGAAAAATATTTACCACATCATTTTCCATTGGGTCCGGCGGCAGCGGCGGGGTATTTGGTCCGTCCATCGTCATCGGTGGCGCCATGGGGGGAGTAGTCGGGAAAATTTTTAACCTGCTGATTCCTTCGATTGTCACAAGTCCGGGATCCTTTGTGATTGTTGGTATGGCAGGTTTTTTTGCCGCAGCATCCAACACGCCTATTTCAACGATTATTTTTATCAGTGAGATGACCAACTCCTACCACTTGTTGCTGCCCAGTCTCCTGGTGTGTTCTATCTGCTATTTAGTCTGTCAGCGATGGACAATCTATGAACAACAGCTTAAATCAAGAGTTGATTCTCCAGCCCATGCCGGCGAATTTATGATGGATATTCTTCAAACCATAAAAGTCAAAGACTTACGACACTTGATCAAAGAGGTCAGGTGCGTGAATGAAGAGATGCCTTTCAACGAATTTAAAAAATTTTTTTCAAGTACCAAACAGCATTATTTCCCCGTTATTAACAGCAAAGGTGATTTTTCCGGCATTTTTTCCTCTACTGATATCAGGGAAATTATTTTTACCCCCCATATAGAGCAATTGGTTGTCATGAAAGATATCATGGTGTCTGATCTGATTTTCACCACACCTTCCGAAGATCTGAACACAGTCCTATTAAAGCTGACTCAAAAAAATATTGATGCGTTACCCGTTATGGCAGAAGATAATTCAGGTAAATTGATCGGTTTGATTTACAGACGGGATATCATTTCTTATTACAATGATCATGTCAAAAAGATAAAAGATCACGAATAATTCACTTTTTTTAAAAATAGCCCATGGGCAGGTGCTGTCGGACCAGCCGTTGTTCTGTCCTTTGCTTTGAGTATTTTTATAAACGCATCAAGTGAAATTTTATTTAACCCGGCAAGGACAATGGTACTGATGAGATTTCGTACCATGTACTTTAAAAATCCGTTGGCACAAATTTTAAACACCAGCCTGTCATTGTCCAAGGGGCTGATGTTTGAAAAAAAAATTTCCCGAATAGTGGAAGATCGTGGGCTTCCTGTATTTTCAAAAGATTTAAAATCAAAAATTCCTGTAACCTCTTGGCAACACCGGTTCATTGCCTCTATATCAAGCGGATGTCGGATGTGCCATTGGTAGAATCGGTTTATGGCGCAAGGATCTTCCCGATTTAAAATAACATAGTGGTATTCTTTGGAAACAGCAGTGTACCGGGCATGGAAATCATCATCCACGATGCAGCATTCCCTGATCACAATGGAGTGTTTGATCAGGCTGTTCGCCCCCTTTTTAAGATTCAGGGGGAGGATCGTCGTATCCGCATGAAAATTGGCAACCTGGCCAAAAGCGTGGACACCGGCATCTGTTCGTCCTGAACCAGAACTCTTGATAGACTGGTTCAAAATTTTACTTAACGCTTTTTCAATTTCACCTTGAACACTTTTTTTGTCTTTTTGTCTTTGCCAGCCAAAAAACTCAGTGCCGTCGTATTCAATAATAATTTTAAAATTTTGCTTCATTATTATCTAAAAAATCGGCAAGTTTTTTATTGGCGTTAAGAATGGTAAAAGACAATTGATTGGCTGTATTTGAGCCAAGAATTTTTGTATATTTCAGATATAATTTTTTGTAGGAAACCGCAATCGATCCCTTTAATTCAAGCCCTTTTTTGCTTGGAAATATAAAGGCGGCTTTTCCTTTAGTTGTACGTTTAACCATTCCTTTTTTTTCAAGGGCATCCACAAATCGTGTGATAGTAGAAGGGGTCAGGTGAAGAGAATGGCTTAGGTCTTTCGGGCTGATACCCGGCGTGTCAGACACCAGCAGCAGCAGCGATGCATGGGCAGGGGAGAGCTTTAAATGTTTAAATTCTTGTTCTGCAATTTTTAATAAATACCGGGATAAGGCATTGGTATTAAAGAACAGACAGCTTTCTAAAAAATTTTCATTGGTTTCCATGGTCACCTCAAAAGAATTAAATGATTGCATGTACAATTATTATGTTTACACCTTTATGTCAACCCTAAGAATGGTCAGGAATGCCCGGCATTGATTCCGGGTGGTGTGGGGGGTGTTGTTCATCCGATTGACCTATTCTTACAGGTTCTAAATTCCGCTGCGCTAACCGCCAAAACTCGTTTCACTCAGACACTTGCCGGTCTTAACGCTCCACTGCATTAACAACCTGTACAGAATAGCAATCAACGATTTCCAACACCCCACGCACCACCCTCCTCGGCAAAGCATCGCCGACCCAACTCTGTATTATGGTTAATGTATCAAGTCGAATGGTCTGCCAAAAATTTGCTACGCTAAAGTATGTATAAAGGGGATTA
>JAFCZY010000115.1 GCA_019314105.1 Deltaproteobacteria bacterium | reverse complement strand
TGGAGGCAGTGGGTTTTTCTAACCCCGGTCGCATAAACCCGAATAATTCTTCTTTTTGATTATTCTTGATAAGGGTCAGGGTGCTTTCAAAAAATCCCATATGAGAGTTGAGATCAACCGTTCTGCCGTTGAATCGGCCCGTTGTAATGAGGTAGTTATTTTCCAAATTCCCCACAAGGGTTTTCACTGGTATGCCCTGACGGGTAATCATATGGGGACTTTTATGATTTGATCGTGTAAGGGTTACGACCCTTTCTACGGGGTATCGGCCGGTTAAGAGAAATTTTGTTATCTGTATCAGATGTTCGATGGAAATATACCAGGAGCGATTTTCTTTTTGAGTTTTTTTTAATTGATATAGAACAACTCCCGGGTCCCAGGCCGGATAAAAATCAGGAACAATGTGGGTGATATGCTCTTTTAACCCATTGAGTCTGGTAAGGCTGGACAGATTTTTCTGGCGTGATGTGATAATGACGCGGTTTGAAAATCGGTTTAAAAGCTTAATGCCGAATTCAAAAAAAGCGGTGTTGTTTTCAAGCACTACCTGCGGTTGAGGGGAAAAAGGATCATTGCCATTTAAAGAAACAATGATCATGGGGGGCTCATGGGTTTCGTCGGCTGTATCTTTAAAGGGAAATTCCCGAAAACACTGCCAAAGACCGCCTTTCTGGAGCAGTTTTGTGATGTTTGATCTGGGAGCTGTATCAATATCATCTGAGGACAGGGTTTCAAACTGGATAAAGTCATCCTTTTTATCTGAAGCTTTATCCAGAGCAATGACTACTTCCTTTAATCGTCGCCGTTCGCCAAAAATGATGTGTTTGATGATTCCGGTGCCGGGAGACACATAATGGATTTTTTTATTTCTCTTGTCACAAAACAGAGGCGTGCCTGTTTTCACGGGGTCATTTTCTTTTACCAGAAGCTTGGGACGGATATAAGGGATATCTAGGGCAGATACAGCTATAGTTTCAGGTTCCGGGATCTGAATGACACTCAAATCCGGCATTCCGGTCAGTGCCACTTTAAACCCTTTTGAAATTTTAATGTTTTCCATAGAGTTAAACATCCGTTCATGACAGGTTAGGAGGAAATTAAATTTTAACTTACCATAAATGGCTTCAGGGTTCAATAAATCTTGATTTTCTTTTTAAGGTTTAATAAAATAAGCGGTAAGCGTTTGAAAAACTTAGTCAAAAAGGATAAAGAGTATCATGGATCAAGCTGTATTAGATCAGGTGTTTGCGCAAAATTATCTTGACACGCTCCTGCCTGCGGAAATAAGTGATCATTTTTTTGAGGCACTATACGGGGATACATCAGACGGCGCATATGATATCAGGCTTGAATTTATCTCTGCCAATGATAAACGGGTTGTTTTAGCATTCAACCTTACCCAGAGACCCGGGAAGTGCCTGGTGTGCAGCCTGACATATGGTCTTCCCAAGGTGTTTTCCCGTCATCCGTTGATCAATATAAAGGGTATGGTGAAAAGAATTGAAGAAAAAGGGGTTAAGGTAAAGAAATGGCAGTTGGGCGAAACTGAAGAAGACAGTACATCACTTCATGTCATTCCTCTTTATCTGGATTTGGAATAACAAATAGTATTTGATAAAAAAAGGCCGGAACGTTCAAGAGTTCCGGCCTTTTTTATTATGCTTTTGGCAGTTTGGGAAATTGTTTGTTCAATATCTTATTCCATTCATCCAACTGGGCTTTGTTTTGTTTAAACAATGCACCGGAATTGCCTTTAATGGTGATTTTTTCTATGGTATCTCCCTGGGCAATGCTGTTCACAACTTTCTGGTCTTCATCACTTTCAACCACGCCAAAAACAGTATGCATGCCATTAAGGTGCGGGGTCGGGCCATGGGTAATGAAAAATTGACTGCCGTTTGTTCCGGGACCTGCATTGGCCATGGAAAGAATGCCGGGTTTGTCATGTTTCAGCTCTTTTTTGAATTCATCTTTAAAGTTATATCCGGGGCCACCCATTCCATTTCCATGGGGGCATCCGCCCTGAATCATGAAATCTGGGATAACACGGTGAAAGTTAAGACCATTATAATATTCTCTTTTTGCAAGATTGGCAAAATTACTACAGGTTACAGGGGTCTGATCTGCAAATAATTTTATGTTAATAGTTCCTTTGCTTGTCTCAAAAATTGCGGTTAAATCCGGCATATTTTTCTCCTTTTCAGTAAATATAAATATGGTCAAACTTTAAGGGTTAGTTTTTAATTGTCAAATGTTAAGGATTAATTTTTTATGATGAAAATTTGGACAAGTTATTGGCTGCTAAAAATAAAAATAATAATCCTTGTATAATCTTAAAGATTCGTTTAAAATTATAAATTTTGATTTCCCTGGTCGGTGATCCCGGCCTTTTTTTTAAGGAACCTTATGTCCCAGAAAATTTTACCCAAGCTCCGGTTTGATGAAATGAACCTGATCCCTTCTGTATTCTCTGTATTGCAGGATGTGAACTATGATACCCCTACACCCATTCAGTCGTTGACTATTCCCCATTTGATTCAGGGAAAAGATGTGCTGGGTCAGGCCCGGACGGGTACCGGAAAGACCGCAGCTTTTGCGCTGCCGCTTTTGTCCCGGATTGATCTTAATAATAAACGGCCCCAGGTGCTGGTATTGACCCCCACGCGGGAGTTGGCCATTCAGGTAGCGGAGTCCTTTAAAACATATGGTGCAAGGATGAAAGGGCTGAACGTATTGTCTGTTTACGGAGGACAGAGTTATGGGATTCAGTTGAACCAATTGAAGCGGGGGGTTCATGTGATAGTGGGAACACCCGGTCGTCTCATGGATCATATGCGGAGGAAAACGGTCTCGTTTGCCGATCTTTTTTGTGTGGTGATAGATGAGGCAGATGAAATGCTTCATATGGGGTTTATTGATGATGTGGAATGGATTCTGGATAAAACGCCGGATGATTCCCAGACTGCTTTGTTTTCAGCCACCATGCCAATGCCCATTCGGAAGATTGCCCAAAAATATTTAACAACGCCGGAAGAAATTATTGTCAAACCGGATACGACAGAGCTTACCACCATCAATCAGCAATACTGGATGGTTGCTGGAAATAAAAAAATTAATGCCCTGGTTCGGATTCTGGAGGGCGTTTCCTTTGATGGGGTAATTGTGTTTACCAAAACTAAAACAGCGACGCTTGATGTGACAAAATCTCTTGAAGACAAGGGATTTAAAGCAGAGGCCCTGAATGGGGATATTGCCCAGAATGTCAGGGAGCGAACGATTAATCGATTGAAAAACAGGTATTTCGATATTCTGGTGGCAACAGATGTTGCTGCCCGAGGTTTGGATGTGGATCGGATTTCCCATGTGGTGAATTATGATATGCCGTCCAAGGTGGAACCCTATATCCACAGAATTGGCAGAACC
The DNA here is from genome assembly GCA_019314105.1 of Deltaproteobacteria bacterium. GTDB lineage: Bacteria > Desulfobacterota > Desulfobacteria > Desulfobacterales > Desulfobacteraceae > Desulfobacula. The sequence goes on along the minus strand of JAFCZY010000115.1, from coordinate 3,003 downwards.
GGCAGGGCGGGTCGCACAGGGGAAGCCATTCTGTTCGTGAATCGAAATGAGCGATGGATGGTGAGGAGTATTGAAAAGGCCACCAAACAAAAAATTAAGGAAATCAGTCTGCCCACCAATAAGATGATTAATAAAAAGCGGGTGGCAGATTTTAAACACTCTATTACTCAGGCCCTTGCATCAGAAGAGTTAAGTGTTTTTCAGAATTTGATTGAAGACTATGCCAGGGAACAGGATATTCCTGTAGCGCAGGTTGCGGCGGCTCTTGCTAAATTGGCTCATGGAGATATTCCCTTCCTTCTATTGCCACAGAAAGATGAAAAACAGATAAAAGCTAAATCAAAAGTTAAAATAGTCGCTGATTCAGCCAGAATCATTCCTATAGACCAGGGCATGGAGCGGTATCGCATTGAGGTGGGGCGGAGTCATGGCGTCCAGGCAGGCAATATTGTGGGGGCTATTTCAAATGAAGCCGGCCTTGATAGTAAATATATTGGTAACATTGATATTAATCAGGATTTTTCCCTTGTGGATCTTCCTTTTGGCATGCCAGCAGAAACGTTTAATTTATTGAAAAAAACTTGGGTAAGATCTCAGAAGATGTCTATTTCCAAGTGTGCTTGAAAATAAAAGCAGAATTTTTTTGCCCGGGTTAAGGGGCATTGTCATTAAAAATTTCATTGGAAAGAATGATTGCTTCTGCGATTTCACGGATGGATTTTCTTGAATTCATACTTTTCTTTTGTATCCATTCATAGGCTGTATTTCCTGTCATTTGACGGGTATGCATGAGAATTTCTTTGGCTTGTTCGACTCTTTTACGGGCTTCCAATTCTTCCTGGATTACTTTGGTTTTAACCATCAGTTCCGTATTCACGATGGCGATAGCGGATTGATTGGCAACCGCCCTTAAAAGATTGACTTCTGTCTCTGGAAAGTCATGAGGCTCAGATGTAAAACAGTTTAAGACGCCAATCACTTTTTCGTCTTTTGTATTTAAAGGAATCCCGGCCATTGAGACAAGCCCCAGTTTTTTAGCCATTTCTTTTTCTTTAAACAGATCACTTTCTAAAACATCTTTAAGGATTAAAGGCTTTTTATGGGTGATGACATAACCGACAACACCTTCATCCAGATGAAGCGCCCGGTCTTTTATATAGTCCGGAGAAATGGATTGAGTTGCTTTCAGGGTTATGGTGGGGGGATTTTCATCTTCATTCACAAGCCAGAGGGAACAGATTTCAACACCGGTTACCTTGGCGGTTACCATAACAATCAGTTTTAACAGGTCTTCAATAAAGAGATCTGATGTAATTGCCCGACTGATGTCGGTCAATGCTTTTATATAGTCATCATATGTTTCTTGTTTTTTCATCATATTTTTATACTAATCAAAAATGATACTTCCTCGTCAATAGAAAAATAATTTTCTTTTCATTTTTCTATAAAACTGGATTAGGGATTAAATCCCATATTCCGCAGGGACATGCCCCTTTGCAGAATCCACAGCCAATACAGAGGTTCGGGTCTGCGTGATAGGTGAAATTATTTTTATTTGTTTCAATCCTTTCAATCGCTCCTTCAGGGCAGATTGCCACACAGATGCCACAATCTCTGCATTTTCCACAGGATGCGCAATCCGCGCCGCAATCGGTCAGATTATCGGCAATATTTACAGGATTATAGTATTCAAGATGGACCCGTTGTTTGTCAATTTGTGGCGGCATCGTTATAGACTCAAGCTTCTTTCCTGTAATGATCTGATCGATATTTTCCGCCACTCTTTTTCCTGCTCCAATGGCATCGGTGATAAGCCCGGGAGTTACAACATCTCCCATGGCAAATACGGTTGGATCGGATGTCCGGTTGAAGTTATCCACTGTGATAAATCCGTTTTTAACTGCAATAGCATCATCAATAAAATCAAGATCAGGGATATCCCCGATGGAGATTACGATGGTATCTGCTTTTAAAACTTCACCCTCTTGAAGCACCACACTTTTTTTTGTAATTTTTTTTGTAAAGCAGGGCCATCTGAATATGGCACCAATGGCTTCAGCATCTTCTTTTTCTTTACCAAAGGCAGCTGGCTTTTGCACATCAATCAGGGTGATTCCTTCGGCCCCCAGACGATGGGCTTCTGTGGCGACATCACATCCCACGTTTCCCGCACCAATAATCACCACTCGCTTCCCGGGTGTTATGGTATTTTTTTTTGCTTTTGTCAGGAAATCATTGGCAAAGATAGCTTTTCCAATGCCTGGGATGGGTAATGATCTTGGTTTTTCAGTACCGGTCGCAATAAGGATAAAATCATAATCCTTTTTTATTTTTAAAAATTTTTTAGTGTCGATTACCTGGGTTAATTGTATATCTGGAATTATTTTTTTAATTCGGTTGAGTTCAGTATCAAGAATTTTTTTCGGTATTCGGGAATCAGGAATAAGAGAAGAAATTTTTCCCCCGATTGTATCGCTTGTATCAAACAAAGTAGCGGTATGACCTTTCAAGGTTAACTGCCAGGCAGCAGATATACCGCCAGGTCCGGCACCGATAACAGCAATTTTCTTTTTGCTCTTTTTGACAGGGGTTGGCAGGGTGATATTTTCTCCAGCTTTCCCTAAAAGCGTTACATCAATGGGTGACATATAATTGAGGTTTCTGGTACAGGAAGCCATACAGGGACTGGGGCAGAGATAGCCACAGACAGTTACCGGAAACGGCGTATAGTCAAGTCCTATACGGATTGCTTCATCAATATGATCCAGTCTGACCATATTCCATCTTTCCTGAACAGGAATACCCGTGGGGCAGGCAGCCTGGCAAGGTGCCATATATTTTCCATCTTCCCATACAGGAATATATCGTCGCAAATCACCTCGGGTAATTAAAGGGATAATTTCTTTTTGAGTTTCCTGAAGATCTCCGATTAATCCCCCTTTCCCAAGTTCTTTGTCCCAGACCTGTTCTCTGAACCAGGACATACTTGGTTTTTCAGGACTG
>JAFCZY010000114.1 GCA_019314105.1 Deltaproteobacteria bacterium | reverse complement strand
ATCTGCCAAATCCAAGATTGTCAATTTTTGTGGCATCATAAGGAGCCCATCCGGTATTCCAGACAACCGCACCCACTTTAAGATCAAACGTTTTTTCTTCCATGTCAAAATCAACCGCCTCATATTTACAGGCCTCTTTGACTTTGTCACGGTCATCTGTACTCATGGCAGGATCCATAACGTACCGCATGGGAAATGCCATGTTATGGGGGAGATAAGCCGCTTTTCTGCGGTCCATGCCAAAATTAAAATCATTAGAGATTTCAGTGTCACAAACTTTTGCGCAGTCGCCGCAGGCAGTGCAATTTTCATTTACATATCGTGGGGCTGTTTTTACAGTGACAGTGTAGTCACCGGCAGATCCGGATACATTCTGTACTTCTGACAGGGTGAATACTTTAATGTTTTTGTTGTCTTTGAGTCTTCTGTAGTTAATTTCAAGTCCGCAAGTGGGCGGGCAAAGTTTGGGGAAGTAGTGTTTTAACTGGGATACTCTTCCGCCAAGGGATGCTTCCTTTTCCACAAGGAAGACCTCATACCCCACTTCGGCAGCTTCCAGGGCAGTCGTAAGGCCGCTGATGCCACCACCAACCACCATTAAGCTGGAACTTTTCGGGGCCAAATTATCTGTTGTCATGCTGTCCCTCCGTGCATTTAGGTTATATTCTTTTGGGTAAATTATTATATTTATACCAAAATCTTAATTATTTTTATTTTAAGGTTTTAAAAGTTGTTTTTGGTATCCTCTCTCCTGTTTTGTAAATGCAAAAATAAAATTCAAGTTTTGTCACTTACAAAAGAGGAGACAGGAAGAAAACCAAACCTTCATAATCTTAAAAAACCTCCAGGTACTATAGCGAGCCAGCACCTGGAGGTTATTGTTCTAAGACCGTATGTTAAGATTTATCTTTAACACTAATCGGAAATAATCTTAATATAAGGAACTTTTTTCAAACTCCACTCATTTGTTTCTTTGTTATAAGTTGAGTTTGTAAAGCAGAACCATTCATCATCATTCTGACCCATGAAGTCACCTCTGTAATAGAAACCAGGGTATCTTGATTCTTCACGGAACTGGATATGACGGGTATGCGCCTGAACGGTGTAGAGACGATGGTTGATTTCCCATGCTCTCAAAAGTTCATGCAAGTCACCGGCAGCGATCTTTTCAAGGTCTTCACGGAAATATTCGAACAGCTCCATGAGGATTTCAAGAGATTTGCCAGATGTCATGTAATACGTCGCTGTTCCCCCACCATACTCATTGGTCATTTTCATCAGACGCATGGCCATGCCGGCAGGTTTGCAGTAATGCGGGTTAACTGTTTCATCTGTTGAATAGTCACAATTGTCAAGATAAGTTCTGACGGGTTTGTAAACCATATCAACCAGTTCTTCGTCAGTTTCTTTGAAGCTGTTTGCACCTGGGTTGTCTTTTAAGTATTTAATCATTGATTTAGCCACAATACGACCTTCAGCATGGGAACCGGAGGAGAATTTATGACCGGAACAACCTACACCATCGCCAGCTGTGAACAGACCCTTAATAGTGGTCATTCTGTTATATCCCCATTTGTAGTCAGCAGGGACCCAGTCTTCTTCCGGACCTGAACACCAGATGCCGCAGCAGCCTGAATGAGAACCCAAAAGATACGGTTCCGTCGGCATGACTTCTGAGTCTTTTTTCTCAGGTTCAGTATTGGTTGCACACCAGAGATTGGCTTGGCCGCAAGTCATGTCAAGGAAATCTTCCCAGGCTTCAGACTCAAGGTGTTTGAGTTCTTTTTTGCTCATGGTTTCACCCAGTTTTGCAAGGGCATCCGTTGTTTTCATGATGATGGGACCGCGGCCTTCTTTGTACTCTTTCATCATGAGATGGTTTCTCAGGCAAGTCGGTGTAACCGCAGCTGTTCCATAAGGCGCATATTTTTCAAGCTCTGCTTTTGCTTCGTCAGAAGCAGCAAATGCTTCACCAAGACCATTCAAAGTCTGAGCTTTAAAAAGAAGGAACCATGCACCAACAGGGCCATAACCATCTTTAAAACGAGCCGGGGTGAAACGGTTTTCCATCATGGAAAGTTCAGCACCTGCTCTAACAGCCATTGTATAAGTGGAACCTGCATTCCATACCGGATACCAGCAACGGCCTTTTCCTTCACCAACGGAACGGGGCTGATAAATATTAACCGCGCCACCACAGGCTACCATGATAACTTTTGCGTTGATGATATAAACTTTGTTTTCTCTTAAATCGAAACCAACTGCTCCGGCAATTTTTTTAGGATCATCTTTGTCGTTCAGCAATTCAACAATAAAACATCTTTCAAGGATATTGTCCTCACCAAGAGCCAGTTTGCCGGCTTCGGCAACGATTCTCTTGTAAGATTCACCATTGATCATGATCTGCCATTTACCGGTACGAACGGGATTAGCGCCGCCCTTGAGGGTTCCCATTTTCTGGCCTTTTTTGCCGTCAAGGGTTTTTCCCTCTTCACTTTTTTTCCACATGGGAAGTCCCCACTCTTCAAACAGATGGACAGAATCATCAACATGACGTCCAAGGTCGAAGATAAGGTCTTCACGAACGATACCCATCAGGTCGTTTCTGACCATACGGACATAATCTTCGATTTTGTTTTCGCCAATATAAGTATTGATAGCAGAAAGACCCTGGGCTACAGCCCCTGATCTTTCCATGGCAGCTTTGTCACAAAGAAGAATTTTTGTGTCGTCACTTGCCCATTTTTTAATTTCAAATGCTGTTCCACAGGCAGCCATACCGCCACCAACGATCAGAACATCAACGTCTCTTTTATCAACCTCTGGGTCTCTTACTGCTTTAAGTTCTCCAACAGGTTTGTTAGGTAATGCCATTATATACCTCCAAAATTATAAATAAAGTATCAAATTACATGGATGACAGTAATAGACTATACAAGTTCCGTGGGAACCGGGAATACATAGCCGTCAGCTTCTTCCGTGGAAAGAAGGGCACTGTCAAGGTCTTTACCTTTAAGGTCAAGATATGCATTCGCCTCGCCTTCAGGAGTTGTTCTGATGGGGAACTTAAAGCGTTTGACAACACCGTTTCTGAACTTACATGTCCACATAATGTCCTCAGTACCCAACATGGGAACAACCGAACTTCCCATGGGAACAAAGTCAGAATATCCCCTGACTTCAATGGCCTGTGATGGGCAGATTTTAACGCAAGAAAAGCATTCCCAGCAGGCATCCGGTTCCTGGTTGTATGCTTTCATTTCATTAGGTTCAAGAACCATCAAGTCATTGGGACAAATATACATACATGCTGTTTTGTCCCCGCCCTTGCAACCGTCACATTTTTCTGCAATTACAAAAGATGGCATTTAAAATACCTCCATAAGTTAAGTTAATCAAATTGCACAATACCGTTGTGCTACTATTTTTATTCCAACAAAACAGGCTGTAACCGTTACTGTTCAGCCTGGTAATTCTTAAGTCAGTTTTAATATCAATCCAAGCGCTACATAAATGTTATCGAAATAGCACTCTCTAACTCTTTTTGTCAAGAATTTTTCAAAAAAGATTGGCCTTGTTATTTAATCGTTTTTTTTGTCCGATTAAATAACAATATGTATGAAATTTTAATGGAATAAAATACAATATATAGCATTCATCTTAAAACAAAAAGAGACTGGAAATATAAAAAAATTACTGATAATCTATTGCCATATAAAAATGAATGTTTGAATGGATAAAAAGGGAAATAAATGACAGAAGACATGATACCAATCAGGCTTGAAAATTTGATGAATTTTAACTGCAATTCTCAAAATGAATGTTTTAATGATTGTTGCCGGGACCTGAATCAGGCACTGACGCCCTATGATGTTCTGCGATTGAAAAATAATCTTGGAATATCCTCACAGATTTTTTTAAAGACCTATACTTCTCTGCATTACGGGCCTGGCTCCGGTTTGCCGGTTATTGAATTTAAGCCCAACCCGGATAGGGGATATGAGTGTCCCTTTGTCACTTCCAGAGGATGTTCCGTTTATGAGGACAGGCCCGGTTCCTGCCGGATGTATCCTCTGGCCCGTGCCATTGCAAGATCAAGGGAAACAGGGGAAATTACCCAATATTTTGCCCTGATTGAAGAACCGCATTGTAAAGGGTTCGGCAAAAAGACCGGGCAGACGGTAAAAGAATGGCTGAAGGGTCAGGATGTGGACAGGCATAACAAAGGAAATGACCGACTCATGGAATTGATCAGCCTTAAAAACCAGATTCTGCCCGGCAAGCTTGAAGGGGCGCAATCTGATAAGTTTTACCTGGCCTTATATGATCTGGATGAGTTCCGTAGTCAGATTATTGAAAAAGATTTCTTAAAGGGATTTCACCTTTCGGAAAATCTCTTAAAGAAAATCAAAACAGATGATGAAGCATTGTTGAATTTTGGTATTGACTGGGTAAAATTTATGTTGTTTGGCATAAAAGCCACATTTGGAGAGTGAATCCCATGCAGATTAAAGGGAAAACAGCCTTGGTACTGGGGGCAGTGAAAGGGATAGGGAAAGGGATTGGCCTGGCACTTGCCAAAGAAGGTGCAAAGCTTGTCTTAACCCGTCATGATTGGGAAGATGCGTTTGATTGTATGGAAAAAGATTTTTCATCATCCCAAGTCGAACATCTGATTATTACAGCTGATTTGCGCAATATTAAAGATATTGAGCAGCTTGCTTTGCGGATTGAAGAAAAATATGGCCATCTGGATATTCTGATTAATAATATTGAGCGTGGCGGCTGGCCCACGGTTCATGGTGAATATGGTGAAGATCAATGGGATCTTGAAATTGAAACCACGCTTAAGGCCAAGCGGTGGGTGTTTACTTCTGTCTTTCCCCTGCTGAAAAAAGCCAAGGAGGCTGTGGTTATCAATATATCTTCCATCGCAAGTATTGTCGGGCGATCAGGCCCTGCCGCACTCGTCTTTAATGACGGATATGCCGCTGCCAATCGGGGTATTTCAAGTCTCACGGAAACCTGGGCCCGTCTGGGCGCACCCCATATCCGGGTGAATGAAATTATGCTGGGTATTTTTGATAGCCGGCACGCCAAAGATACACGGGGGTGGAGTCAAGTCCTCACAGAAGATGAAAAACAGTCTTTGATCGATCACATCCTGTTGAATCGAACAGGAACCATAGAAGATGTGGTTAACGCCTGTTTGTATATTATTAAAGACGCTTCCTATATGACCGGAAGTGTTTTAAGGCTTGACGGAGGCTATGTGCTTGCCGGAGAAAAAGTGCCGCCCATGCCCAAGGGAATCGTTTAGATCAAAAATTTGCCGGGAAGCCATTGGAAAATTTTTTTTCAAACAGGTTTTGTTCAGCCAGCTCAGCCATATCTTTTTTTAAAAGGGCCAGGCTTGATTCCATTGATTCCATTGATTCCTTTATATCCACTACATTCGGATTTTCCTGGATGACGGCAAAGAATGCCTGGACAATTTTGGGGTCAAACCGGATACCCACGCCTTCCTGCAGCGTTTGTATGGCAAAAGACAGATTTTTTTTAGGGAGTTGAGGTCTGCCGCTTATCATGGTTTCAAAGGCGTCGCACACAGTAATTATCCTTGCCCCCAAAGGGATATCACCCCCTTTTTTCCCATCAGGATATCCGGTACCGTCATACAGTTCATGATGGTGCCTTACAAGGGGTTCAATTTCGTTGAAAAATGATAACGGGCTTAATATTTTTGCCCCTAATACCGGGTGTTGATGGACGGCAGACAGTTCATCAGGTGACAGGTTTCCTAAGCGTTCCAGCACCGTATCTTCCATACCGATTTTTCCTATATCATGAAGAATACCGGCGTGATAGATATTTTTCACCTCATGTTCATCCAGTTCCATTTTCCGGGCCGTGAGTTCTGATAAGGTTGCCACCCGCTGTGAATGTCCATGGGTGATCTGGTCCTTTGCTTCGATGGCAAGAGCAAACCCTTCAACAATCTGCCGGTAGACCTCCATCATTTTTTCATCATATCCAATCGCTTTTTGAAGTGCCAGCGCGCCTTGTTCACCCAAGGCGGATACCAGTTCAAATTCATGCGAATCCAGGGGCCTGTATTGTGAAAAATAGACGGCCAGAATGCCGGAATATGGTTTTGTGATATCAAAGAAAAGACCTGTCACCGATCCGACTCGCCTTTTTCCCAGACGTTCAAGATCAGGAATCCTTGTATCATTTCTGGCATCCTCTATAAATACATGAGGTTTCTTCATGTCGAAAATGGTTAACAGGGTTTGATAATCGGTTTCAGACAGGCTTCTATAATCAAAACCGTGGGAGATTTTTGTCGTAATAATTTTTTTCTGGTGGTTTAAAATCCAATAAATACATCCCTTGGCCGACATGATCTCTGTTATATTTTCAACAATACATT
>JAFCZY010000113.1 GCA_019314105.1 Deltaproteobacteria bacterium | reverse complement strand
CGTAGGCACTTGGAGCGGCATTGGTATGAAAATCTGTGTCGGGAATTAAAAAACCGCCATATTCACTTCCTTTTTTCCCATAAAAAAGACTTGCGCCAAACTGTAGATTTGAATTCTGTGTCACACTCCAGATCGCCCAGGACTGGATGATGCCGGAAGGATCCCTGATATTATTGATGACGCTTAAATAAATATTAAATAAAGGATGGAGTTCCATCTGGACCTGACCACTCAAATAATTCTTTCCAAGGACAAACAATTCCCCTCTGTCAATTCTCTCCATCCCTTCAGGGTCACCCATGGCAGTTGTATAATTATTTTTCCCAAGTCCGTTATGATAATATTCAATCAGGCCGTACATGTTTTTGTTGAGCCATGCCCAGGAATAATCAATATTTGCTACAAACTCAAAATATCCTTTCTTGTCCCTGCCGTCGTCCAGAGTTGACCAGACAAGATCGGTTCGCCACGCTGCATTTCCCAGATAACCCGAGCCCCCCAGGCCTAAAACAGCTTCATTATAATGCAGGCCTCCCATTACATCCATTTCAATATCGCCTGCAAAAAAATGAAATTTTCCTGCAACAGAAGAACTTTCAAAATTAATTTTTCCTGTTATTGCATCCCTTCTCGGGACATAAAGCAGGTTGCATTCTCCTGAGAATTTTGTATTAAATCGGACAGAAATAAGATCGTCCCCCATCTTGTAATCGCGAATCGTATCAGAAGGTGTAAAAGGATTGAAAAGATCCATGGGATTGAAAACAAGACCATTCCCCCAAGTAACAGCCTGTCTTCCAACTATGATGTCACCCCAGGATGGTTTTATTGAAAAGAACAGACGGTCAAGCCGGTTCCATAAAACGGAATCCTCTGTTTTTTTAACGGTTTTTGTTAAGTCTAAAAGACGCCTTTTATCAATGCCTGAAGGGTCAAAATATTTTTGAAGATATAATTGTTTTTTATAGGTATCCCCTGATTTGAGGAAGGCCTCATAATGAGCTTCAAAATAAATTTTTTCAGATAAAATAAGCTTGTCAGTCAACCTGACATTGGCAAGGCTATCCAGGCCTGTATCGGTTCCCACGGGTTCAAAATAAGACCCGTCATCATATCCGCTTACGCTTCCCTCAAGTCTTAAATGCCCCCCGAACCGGTTATCCATATTTTCAACCCCGGCCTTATTTCCATACAGGACCGGGTCGGGGCCGGCCCAGAGGGTCTGGACAAACAACAGGGATAAAAGAAAGGATATGAGCCAACACAGCTTATCATTATTTGGTTTCATCATTTACAATGCGCCCGTCTCTGATAGTGACAAGTCGTCCGGCATACTCCATGACCATGTTGTCATGGGTTGAAAAAATAAAAGTAACTTTTTTTTCTTTGTTCATTTTTTTCATCATTAAAAGAAGGCCTTCGCCTGTTTTTGAATCAAGATTTGCCGTGGGTTCATCTGCAAGAACAATGGCAGGGCCTGAAACAATGGCCCTTGCAACGGCAACCCTTTGTTGCTGACCTCCTGAAAGTTCGGCAGGGCGTCTGTCATATTTATCCTCAAGCCCCACATCATCGAGTATCGCTTTTGCCCGGTCGTGTCGTTCAGTTTGAGGCACGCCCTGTAAAAGCATGACATATTCAACATTTTCAATAGCCGACAAAACCGGGATAAGATTAAAGGCTTGAAAAACAAATCCTATTTTATGCAGTCTTAAAGAGGCAAGATCTGCCTGGTTCATGTCGGCAAATTTATTGTTGTCAACCATTACACTTCCTGAGTCTGGCAGATCAAGACCACCGATGATATTCAGCAGCGTGGTTTTGCCTGACCCTGACGGGCCTGCAAGGGCAACAAACTCTCCTTTATCTACTATAAGATCAACACCGCAAAGGGCCGGGACGTTTACTTTTCCCTGGCGGTATGTTTTTTTGATATTTTTTGTTTCAACAATTGCCATATCTTTCTCCATATTCCGGGGTCAGGCTTGCGTAGTTGCGTTTATCGAGCAATAAACGCAACTACGCAAGCCTGACCCCACTGATGACCCCATCTAATTCTTTCTCATGGCCTGTGTCGGGGTAAACCTGGCAGCCTTAAAAGCTGGATACAAGCTGACTAAAAGACCTAAAGCAAGCACCACAAGTCCTGCCACAGCAACATCCTGCGCCCAGATTTCCGGGTATAGTTTTCTCGGGATTCCCCACATTTGGGCACCTGCTGCCAGGGCTGACAAGTCAATTCCGTTTTTTGAAATGGCGGCAACACTTAAAAATCCCAGTATATTCCCTGCCAATATCCCTATAACCAAAAGGAAAAAAGTTTCTGTCACAACCCCCTTAATGATCTGAAAGGGTCTCATTCCAAGTGCCTTCATCAAACCGAACTCCCTCATTCTTTCAAAGATGGCCATAAGACTTGTATTGACAATACCAAACCCCATGGCAACAAAAACCACAAAATACCAAATATAAAGGAAAAATCCCGACATCTCAAGATATGCCTTCATCATGGGTAACAGTTGCTGCCATGTTTCGACCCGGTAGGTATCATCGGCGATAGCGGCTGTTAATCTCTTTGCCGCAAGGGTTTCTTTTTTGCCGGTAATATCAAGTCTGGACAGCATGATGGAAACCTCTGATATCGAATCCCCCATTTTAAGCATTTTGGCAGCCTGTAACAGGGGGATAAAAATAAATTGCTTTTCAACAGCTTCAGATTCTGCACTGAAAACCCCGACAATTCTGAATGCTTTTGAAGCAATCTCCTTTTGGGTGTCCTGAGACATGAGAATCAGTTTATTATTGATTTTTGTATTAAATTTTTTAAGAAACGCCCGTCCGACAATAATCTTATTTTTATCTTCTGTTGTAAGATACCGTCCTGATATCATGGCCTTGCCAATAAAGGAAATTTTTGCTTCCTTTTCAGGCTCTATACCTACAAGGGTTACGCCGCCTGTGTGTCTGGCATTGGAGGCAATGGCATTTACCCTGACCCGTTTTGCCCAAAGGATACCTGGATCAAGGCTTGTGGAAAGGGCCTGGTTAAGTTTATCAATACCATCCATACAATTTTCAACAACGGGGTCATTGCGATACTCCCTGTGATGGATTTGGATACTTCCGGTAAGGGTGGATATGGAGTTCCTTACCATTTCGGTTTCCATTCCCCGCATGAGGGCGCCCAGAAAAATCATACTCCAGACACCTATGATCACTGCCAGCAGAATCACAATGGTTCTTCTCGGGTTTCTCCAGATATTTCTCCACGCTAATATGGCAACCATAATTTTTTATCTTTATATATTGTTCATGGCTTCAACAGGCTTGAGTTTTCTAATTTTCAGAGCCGGGAAAACAGAAGATACAAACGTAATAACAAAAACCACCAAAGGTCCTGCTGTAGCAGAAATTAGGGACAGCCTCGGGTATAGTCTGTCAGGAATTCCGTATTGTTTAAGTATGTCTTCGGTGCCGGCAATATAAATCCCTTTGTTTTGAAAATAAAGCGTTACAAGACTTCCAATGATGATTCCCAAAAGAATTCCCACAATGGTCATGCAAATGGATTCAAACATGACAAGCTTTGTAATCCTTGAAGGGGTCGTTCCGATGGCCATCATCACGCCGAACTCCCGGGTCCTTTCAAAGATAGCCATTAAAAATGTATTAAAAATGCTGAAGGCGACAACAATGACAAGGATGATATACATGATGATCCCGCTGACAAGATCCATTTGTATCCCCTGTAGCAGACCCGGCATAATTTCCATCCAATCGGGTACTGCAAGATATTCTCCCCCTTTGATTTTTAAAAAATTATTCTGGATTTCCTGTTTAACCATGGAGACATCACCAAGAGAATCTGCTGTTATAACGGCTTCATGAACACTTTTCCCCATTGAAAAAATTTCCTGAAATCCTTTAAGCCCCATCATGATAACATTCCGGTCAAATTCGTCAATGCCGGAGGTAAAAATGCCTTTTATGGTAAGAACTGCAGCAGCAATTGAACCGTCTTTCCCCTGCCCTAGTATGGTAAGCTCATCATTGATATCCACTTTTAAATTATGTGAAAGAAGTTCTCCTATAAGGGCGGCAGTCTCGTCATCCTCTTTTAGATAACTGCCTTTACGAACAAGAGATTTTATGCTTGAAACATGGGCTTCTTTCAAGGGATCTATACCCGTTACAACAACCCCGTAGGTTCTTGTATCAGAGGATACAAGTGAGAACCCATTGGCCCTGAAGGTGTAAGTATCAATACCTTCTACCGTGTCAAGGAATTTTGCCACCTGCTCAGGGTCTTTAATGACAAGGCGCATCTTTTTGTCTTTAAGATATCCTTTTGCCTGGATCTGTAGATGACCGGTACTGATTTTAACAGAAGTATTAATCATGGTTTCATAGCACCCCAGCTGGAAAGAGAGCATAAATACAAGGATCATGCTTGCAAAGGCAATGGCGGAAATGGTAAGAAGTGTCCGTCGAGGGTTTCGCCATATATTACGCCACGCCATTTTTAATTCTATTGACATGCCATATCCCTTTAGATATCCGGATTTTTAAGATGGGTCCGGGTAAAAATATTTTTGTTCAAGCTTTTTTTAAAATCAATCTTTTCATATACAAACCGGGTATACTCATCTTTTGCATCTGATTTTTCCATTTTCCATTTTAAGGGGAAAAGTTTGCCGCCTGCCATCCGGATATCCCATGCTGTCATTATTTTCACAGCCTCAAGGTCTTCATCAAAAAACACTTCACTTAAAAGGATATTGTCCTCACGTATTTTAAGTTTGATCATGCCCCAGATAACAGGGGCATCGGGTTTGGGTATTGATTTTATGGAATAGACTTTTTTGTCTTGAACAATTTTTGTGTCTTCCAGAGTGTGCACATAATCTTTGATAAGGCTGTCGCTCTTTGCAAGATCGTTGTTGGAAAAATCAGATCCCTGCCAGCTTTGAGACATCATGGAAGGGGGAAGTTTGATGACCCGGTTTACTTTGGGATTATATATCCACATCCCTTTGCCAGCTTTAAGGGTGCTGTTCCCCCTGTCCTTTGCAGGGTTGGTAATCACAAACAGGGAATCGGATTCACCCCGGGTCCAGGCTTTGATGGTCATGCTGCGCTCCCAGTCAGGACGGTGGATGGTCATGGTTATGGTTGACACAGAGGCTTCACCCCGCCAGTAATCGAAGGCCTTCTTGACGATTGTTTCAGCCGTCATCTGGGCCTGTGAACTTACTGCAAAAAAAAGTATTCCAACGATCAATATAAGTTTTTTCATTCTGCCCCCTCGATTTGAATTGAGCGCCCGAATCAAATTTTTATAATTTTGTGGTTATTGAGAATAAGCACATGATATATCCTGTGTCAATGGATTATACTATTGCTGATGTTGGCATTTCTAATAAATGATTATGAATTGATGACTGATCGTATTTAGATCACACCAAGCTTATACGAAAGGCGGGCGGGGTGTGGTTGCAGGGAAGCTCAATCGGATGAGCCCGCAACCCATGCCCCGACCGGGTTAACGCAAAACAACGCCTATAAGGATGTCGGCTTTGTTCTGATAAACTGGCCAAGGCAAAGGGAGATAAAGCTGAAAAAGGCTCCGGCCAGGAAGGGAATTTTATAATCCACCATCCATAACAGCCCGCCAATGACCGGCAGGACCACGGCTGCAATATGGTTGATGGTAAATCCCACTGCCGCACTTGCTGCAATATCCCGGGGATCGGCTATTTTTTGGAAATAGGTATTAATGCCTATGGAAAAATTAAAAAACATGTGATCAAGAACATATAAGATAGTGACTATAAATTTTGAGTCAACAAAAGCATAGGAGATAAAAATCAGGATAAGGGAAAAGTATTCTATTGAAAGAAGTTTTCGTTCTCCATATTTTACAATAAATTTTCCTATGAGGGGAAGGATGAAAAAATTGATCCCATTGTTCAAAAGAAAGAGCAGGGTGATCTCCTGAACGGAAAATCCGAATTTTTTTACCAGTAAAAATACGGCAAAAGCCATGAAAATTTGTCGTCGTGCCCCTGCCATAAAAGTTAGAAAATAAAAGAGCCAGTATCGTTTTTTTAATATCAATTGTTTTTTTTGGGGAATGATGTCCTTGTCTGTTGGATTTTTTGTAAAGGCCCAGACACCGCAAATACCGATCACCCCGCCAAAAAGAATATACATGGTTTTATAGCTGAACAGGGGAGCTATAAAAAATATAATGATGCCGACCACAATGCTGGCAGCGGCGGCATAGCTTCTTTGTGCGCTTAAAACAAGAGGGGCGGTTAGTTTGTCAAAATACTGGAGTGTCAGCGACTTATTTGTTGTTTCATAATAGTGGAATGATTAAAATCACATAGGTGACAAGTAATGCCAGAAACCCCGGGATTTCACGAACAGACTGCAGCGCACCGATATGATGGCCGTCAAGTCCGACAATGTTAACACTGAAATTGTCAAAAAGGGTTAGCCAGCACTGGAGCCCTGCAGTAGAACAAATGCTCAGGACTATGAGATAGGAATACATCTGTTTTTTTTTATAGTCAGGCATACTGCGGATTTTGTTATTTGATCTTATTTATTATTTTCTCAACTGCTTTTTCTGCTGTATCACCAAACAGGGTTTCAACGTCCACCAGGTTAAGATACTTGTCATTCCATTGGATATTATCACTTTCAAGAATCCAGTCTTTGAGCCTGTTGTATTTGCCGCCCAGAGCTTTGATCTTTTTTAAAAGCGGTACGTTACTGGATGGTTTGAAGCTGATATGTAACGACAGGATATACTCAATGATGTTGGGGGTGGCAGGATTTGAAGAAATGCCGGGAATCACCAGAATATTTTTATTGTCCTTCCTGCCTTTTCCAATATAAACATTTCCCTCTCTCACAATGATGTTTTTGGTTCCTTTAAGTCTGGGATCTGTTTCCACCCTTGAACTGTCGTTTTTTAATAAGCCGGTTTTGTTCAGTATTTTTATTCTGGTCTCCGGGGTGACCTCGCCTAAAAGGCTCAGGCCTGAAATCTGGTAGAGGAAGGCACCCTTGACGGTGGAAATAACTTCCTGGAGGTTTTTAATAACCAGCACATTTTTATTGGTAATCTGGGAGAGTTGAATATCGTTGGCAGCAAGTTCATCAAAAACAAGACCTTCAAGTTTTTCACTGATTCTACTGGTGCCGACCGTTACGGTTTTGGCCTGATGCTTGATGGCATCAACCGGTCTTGCCATGGTGTCGATGGCCTGGCCGATATTATCAAAGAAGGTGTTTAACATGTTGGAAGGCGTGCCTTTTATTTCAAAGTCAATTTCAAAATCAGACACCGGTAACCTGCCGGACAGGTACTTTAAAAGCAGTGTGATATTGGTAACTATATCAAGCCCCATGGCAGCAGGGAAGCCGCCCTGCTTTCGTTTTTTTGAAAATTTGTTATAGAACCGCGCAATGGTTTCCCTGAATCGTTTCTCCAGAAGAACTTCGTAAACATCGTGTCCCATGGTGGTATATCCGTCTAAAAGATCCTGGATTTCAATTTTTCCTTCATACATAAACCGGGAACCCTCATTAATGGCAAGGGCAGCATAATACCCCCAGATGTGTCCGACAAGTGTATTAAGAACCGGTGCAAACTGTTCTTTTGTTTCAGGAATTTTAAATACATCCCGGGCATAAAGGTCAAACCGGTCTTCTCCAATGGTGGTGATAACCACCGGGGTTGCTTTGTGTGCATGGAAAATGGCCGTATCCTTTATAATATCCCCCAGTACGCTTTGTCTTGTGCCGGCAGCACAAATGATGATCAATGGTTCGCTTGACAGGTCAATATGTTTTTTATCTTCAATAAAGTCAGACGAAATGGTTTTATAGCAAAGCTCACTGAGCTTGATCCTGATTTCATCGGCAGATGTCTTGTTTGATCCTGATCCTACGGTTGCCCAATAGTCTTTTGAGACCGCAAGCCTGAAGGCCGAATCTTTGATTTGATCTTTCATCCCAAGGATGGTTCTCATTTTATCCGGCAGGCCCATGATTTCGCTGATTTGTTCTGTAATAAATTTGCTGGATCTTGTTTGAAAAATACCGGCAATGTGAAGACCTAAAATGGCCCCGGCGGTGATTTGTGAATAAAAGGCTTTTGTTGATGCTACAGACATTTCAATATCACGGCCGGAGCTGGTATATAATACACCATCTGTTTTAAAGGTCAGATCAGAATCTTTTCTGTTTACGATGGCCAGTGTTCTGGCGCCGCAGGCTTTCACCAGGTCAACGGTCCTATTGGTATCCGTTGTGGCGCCGGACTGGCTGATGGCCACAACAAGGGTATGGATCATAGATTGGGCTTTATTTTTCCCGTCAATAATACTGAATCCGGAAAGTTCTGATGATTTTAAGGCTCTGACGGTGATATCAATATCCCCCAGATAGAAATTTAACAGATCTGCACAGCCCTGAGCCGCAATCCCGGCAGTTCCCTGACCAATAAAATAGACTTTTTTTATTTTGTTGTTTTTAAAGTCATCTTCCAGTGATTTTGGAATGACGGTTTCATTCAGGTTTGTGGAGAACCGGTTTGATTCCGGGGAAAAATTGATTTTATCTTCCAGGGTTTTTTCAACCGAACCCGGGGATTCTGAAATTTCTTTTAAAAAATAATGGGGGAAGTTTTGCCTGTCAATATCCCTTGACGTAATCTGGCTTGTCAGTACTTGACCCTCTTCTATGCTGATAGGGGTGTTGTCGTAATAAAAGGAATGGATGCCTGATACACCACCCGAGGAGTTTGGATCAAGGATAACGATCTGGCCTTTGTCTTCTCCATTCAGTTTGATATAATTTTGGGTTTCTTCTACAATACCATAAAGTTCTGATGCCGCAATATAATGATCCTTTGCAATTCCGACAAAAATGGCCTGACCACTTCCTTTCTGAGCCAGGAACAGTTTTCCAGGGGCTAAATCCGAGTGCATGCTGATGGCATGAGAGCCTTCAAAATCATTGACAGCCAGCCTGAAGGCCTCTTCAATAGAGTTATTGAGTTTCAGGTAGTACTCAATCTGGAGTGGGATCAGTTTGGTGTCTGTTGTGATATTTTCATGAATTTTATCATATTGTGCTTCATAGTCTGTTTTTAATTCAAGATAATTGTCAATATCGCCATTCAGGCAGACATGAAGGATACCGGTTTTACCGATTTCTCTATCTGTAGGCGTATTGTCCTGGGGGTGGCAATTGGCGACAGTAATATCTCCGACCGATGCCCATCGAGTGTGAGCAGAGACGGAATTGGCAACAAAGTCATAATTTGAAAGCAATTGAAGTATGAGGTCATTTTTAATCTGGCTTCGGATAAAACTTACATTGTCTCCAAGTGAACCAATTTCCGCAGCAACCTTATAGATAAAAGAAATTGTTACAAAATGTTTGCCGTTTTCCGGAAACGTATCATTGATGGTAAGACTGTTGTTGAATAATACCGGATGATTTGTTCTCTGTTTCAGCTTTTCGACAAGTCCTGCCTTGATCAGTCTTTCCCTGAAATTTTCAAATTCGGATTTAGTAAAAGTAAGGATAACCGAAATTCCTGCAGAATCTCTTCCTCTGACTTCAAGTCGGTCAATGCTGTTTAATACGGCATTAATTCTTTTGAATATCTTTAACCCACGGACATTGCCGGAATTTTCAAGACCAATGGTAAGATTGTTGATGGCGGTTATGTTATCCAGAATTTCTTTTTTAAGGCACCAGCAAATATCCTGGAGTTTTTCAAGACGGTTGGAAATTATTTTGACCTCTGAAGAAGAAAGCGTTGCGTCCTCTTTTTTTACTGCACCGGTTTGATCCTTTATCAATTGTTCAATCGTTTTTGAAATAGATAAAAGAAGCCCTCTTTTTTCTGTGTTAAAAAAGAGATCGGAAAAAGCACTTTCCTGTTTAATCTCCTGACATTTTTTAAATAATTTATTTAGAAGGTCATCGCTGTCAGAG
>JAFCZY010000112.1 GCA_019314105.1 Deltaproteobacteria bacterium | reverse complement strand
CTCTAAAATTTCTCACTGACCAATTTTCAAAGATCAAAATCGCCTGTCCATGACCACCCTTTAAGTGATCAATAAAAACCAAAATAATATACAGGCAGTGTGACTTTTTGTCAATTAATTTTTACAATTAAGTTAAAATAATTTTATGGTATTTTTTTTTACCGGCTCTCAAAAGAATTTCATTATCTTTGACATCATCATCTACGATCATTTGGCCAAAGACAGCTATTCTATTACCATTAATATAAGCCCCGCCCTGTTTGACAAGTCTTCTGGCATCTGATTTGGATTTACACAAACCAACGTTCATAAATAAGTCAACCACAGGTATTTTCTCTATGTCTTTTTTAAGGCAAGATGAAGACGGCACTGCCGTATCACTGGCAACGCTATGCGGTCCTCTTGGAATACTGCTGCCGGGTAAAAGACCTTTGGGGATCTCTATAGATCCAAACATTGACACAGATGCCTGTAATGCTTTAACAGCCGCATCTTCTCCATGACAAATCCTGGTGGCTTCATATGCCAGAATAGCCTTGGCTTTATTCAGATCAGCGCCTTCAAGATGTTTTACCTGATTTATTTCCGCCATAGGAAGAAAGGTAAACAAAGCAAGAAATCTTACAACATCTGCATCATCAGCATTTACCCAGAATTGGTAATACTCATAAGGAGAAAATTTTTCAGCATCAAGCCAGACTGCTCCCTTATGGGTTTTCCCCATTTTTATACCACTGGCTGTGGTAATTAAGGGGAACGTAATACCATAGGCTTGTTTTTTCAATGTTCTTCGAACCAGATCAATACCCGCTACGATATTGCCCCATTGATCAGAGCCACCCATCTGTATAAAGCAATCATGTGATTCAGCAAGCTGCATAAAATCATATGCCTGAAGCAACATATAATTAAATTCGATAAAGGTCAGTCCGTCTTCAGACTCCATTCGGGCTTTATAGCTTTCAGCCTTAATCATGCGATTAACACTGAAATGCCTGCCAATATCTCTTAAAAACGGAATATATTCAAGCTTTGTGAGCCATTGAGCATTATCTAAAAGGAATGCTTTATCATCAGAAAAATCAAGAAACCGCGCCAGTTGATTTCTAATTCCTTTTTTATTCTTGTCAATCTGTTCCTGAGTAATAATTTTACGGAGTTCAGTTTTTCCGGACGGATCTCCAATTAATCCTGTTCCCCCGCCGACCAGTGCAATAGGCCTGTGCCCATGTTTTTGCATATGGGCCAACGCCATAATACAGACAAGGCTTCCAACATGAAGACTTGCTGCTGTTGGATCAAATCCAATATAACAGGTTGCCCGGTTATGGGTCAAATAATCTTCTAATTCTTCCGTATGGGTGAGATCATCAATAAACCCCCGTTCTTTTAATATCGACAGGACACTCATGTACTCTTTACCCTTTATTTTTTAGTATATTCCACTGCTCTTGTTTCTCGAATTACAACGACCTTAACCTGCCCCGGGAATGTTAAATTCTCTTCAATTTGGCGAGCAATATCTCTGGATAAAAGCACAGCGCTTTCGTCAGTAATCTTTTCACTCTCTGCGATGACTCGGATTTCACGGCCAGCCTGTATAGCATACGTATTGACAACCCCATCAAAAGAATTGGCAATATTTTCCAAATCCTCCAAGCGTTTGATATAATTTTCCAGACTTTCTTTTCTTGCACCCGGTCGTGCACCGGATAATGCGTCGGCGGCCTGAACAATATAATCATAAACGGATTCCGGCATTTGATCTTCGTGATGAGCTGCAATGGCCTGAACCACACTTTCAATCTCACCATATCTCTTGGCAAGCTTTGCACCGATGATCGCATGGGCACCATCCACCTCATGATCCACCGCTTTCCCAATATCATGCAATAATCCCATGCGTTTGGCCAGCTTGAAATCCAACCCCAGTTCAGCAGCAATGGCACCAGACAAAAAAGCAACTTCAACGGAATGCTGTAACACGTTTTGAGCATAGCTAGTTCTAAACTTGAGTTTACCAATCACTTTAATCAGTTCGGGATCAATCCCATGTACCCCCAAATCAAACGCTGCCTGTTCTCCGGCTTCTTTAATGGCTGCATCTACTTCTTCTGTCGCCCGTTCAACCACATCTTCAATGCGGGCAGGGTGAATTCTGCCATCCGATATTAATTTTTCAAGTGACAGCCTGGCAACTTCTCTTCGGACCGGATTAAATCCTGATAAGATAACGGCTTCCGGTGTATCATCAATGATCAAATCAATACCCGTAGCTGCCTCAAGTGCCCTGATATTCCTTCCTTCACGGCCAATAATCCTTCCTTTCATTTCATCCCCTGGAAGATGAACAACGGAAACTGTTCGTTCTACCACATAGTCCCCAGCATATCTTTGGATAACGGTTGAAATGATCTTTTTAGCTTCTTTATCTGCCGTCTCTTTCGCTTCACTGGTGATCTTCTTAATTAACTTGGCCCCTTCATGCCTGGCTTCTTCTTCCATGACCTTCAGTAAAAGATCCCTTGCCTCTTCCAGTGTAAGGCCTGATACTTTTTCAAGCTCTTTTTTTGTTTGCTCTAATAATTCTTTATAATGATCTTCTTTTTTCGTAGCAGAATCAAATTTTTTCTGCGTCTCACTTTCTTTTTTTTGAATGCTTTGTTCCCGTTTTGTTAACTGATCTTCATGCTTATCCAGTTTCTCACTTTTTTTAGATAGCCTTCGTTCTTCCTTTTTAAATTCAGAGCGAGTTTCCTCAGTTTCAGAATCAAAATTACTCTTCATTTCAAGAAGCCTGGATTTTGCTTCTAACTTGGCTTCTTTTAGCAATGTTGTTGCTTTAGTCTTAGCCTCTCCGATTAAACGCACCTGCTCTTCTTCACGATTCAGGTTATCCTGAACTACCTTTTTTTTAAGGATAAAAAAGGCAACGACTCCCAATCCCAACAAAACGACAGCAATTGATGAGAGCATAACCGTATATTCCATTAAACAATTCTCCTAAAGTATATTAATATCAACAAATCATGTTGTAATTATCTGATTTTATCCCCTATTTTTACAAAAATAGGCCTATATGAAAAATATGAAATGGGGTAAAGGTTTGAAGAAGGACAAAACTAAAATGTATTAATTGTTACAATTACCCCCACAAACTGCCGTGTTGCTTGTTAAGGCTTTGAACCAAAGGTTCAAAAGTGGGCGTCCAGTATTACCTTTAGGCTTTTCCTTACCAAGAGGAACTTAGCACACCAGTAAAAGTGTGGACTCCCTTTTTACTATGCGTTAGGACAAAGACTGTTATACAATCACGCACATTGCAGGGGTAAAAATTTATCATAATAAACACTTCTCGTCTTTTTCAATTCCTGTATCAATTTTTTTTATCAAGGATGAAATTCTGTTGTCTATCTCTTTTTCAAGTTCAGAGTGTTGCAATTTAAGCTCATGAAAATCCTTTGACAAATTCATGGCTGCCAATAATAATATTGCAATCTTATTTTTCCCTGAAGCCTTATTTTGAAACAGTTTTTCAGCTTCTTTTATGTATTTCTTTAAATATTGTGCAATTTGTTCCGGATTTTTAACCTGATCATCAGGTTTAAATCTAAACTCTTCTCCGAAAAGATCAATTACAACAATTTCATCCAATGTAATCCCTTTTGCGAACCCATTTCGCTCACATATTTGATTGATAATCGTCTGGAGTGCTATTTGAAAAATAATCCAATTTTTTCAAAAGCCCATCAATTTTAGATTGAATCAAAGCCTCTTGTTCTGAAAATCGTTCTTCCGTTTCATTTCTCTTATCAAGCTCTGCTTCAAGGTTCTTATTTTTTGAGATCAACTCTTTATTTCCCTGTTGAAGCGTGCGGCAAAATTCTCTCATAAAATCGATTTTCTTATCGATATCATCAAACTTTTTTTTAATAAGGTCATTACCCAATTTTATACTCTCACAAAGCGTATTAATATTTAGTATAATTCAAAATATTTCATAAAGTCAAGGCAATTCATTTGTCAACTGTTGGATCAGGTACTCAGCTTTTCCAAGGTCTTCAAGCGTATTTACACCTATAACTTGTTTTGGATCATCCACAGTGATAACCACTATTTTTTCATGCTTTTTTTGCGCTATCTCGACAACATCGGTCAAGTAGTACTCCTTCTGATTATTATCCGGTTTTATTTCACCAATAACAGATATGAGAAACTCTTTATCAAAACAATATATTCCTGTATTCACTTTTTTTATTTTTTTCTCATTTTCGGTGGCATCCACCTCTTCTTTAATACAAAGCATATTATTCTGTTGATCAAGAATAATCCTTCCATAGCCGGTCGGATCATCTACATTGGTTGCAAGAACGGATACTTTGGCCTGATTTTGTTTATGTTCATCCATCAGATTCCGGAGAGTCTTCTCCTGTATCAATGGCACATCTCCGCATAAAATCAGGACATCTTTAATACCCAGCTTCAATCCTGGAATGGCAACTTTAACCGCATCCCCTGTCCCCAAAAGATCTTCTTGCACAGCATAATCTATCTTAAAAAATTTACTGACTTCATCTTTCACTTTCTGAGCCTGGTAACCGACAACAACAATCACATTATCCCGAGAAATTTTTTTGGCACACTCAACCACGTGGACAACCATACTTTTACCGGAAACCTTGTGAAGTACCTTGGCAATATCTGATTTCATCCTGGCCCCCTCGCCTGCAGCAAGAACAACAACTCCAACATCGTTATAAGCCATCATCATCCCCATAAGTTGTACTTTCTTTAAAAAAAACTTTAAACATACCATTCAAAAAGGAGGGGGCTCCAAACTAACAGAAGCCCCCCCTATTTACTAATCCGTTTTCCGGATATGGTTATACGTTTAAGTAAAGGTCACCTTATCTTGTCTCTTTAATCCTAAGCCTGTGCACCGCTCGTCTCAGGGCAGCTTCAGCTCTCACAAGATCGGTATCAGCAGCCTTAGCGGCAAGACGATTTTCAGCTCTTTTTTTAGATTTTGTCGCCCTTTCAACATCAATATCCTGTCTATACTCAGCAGATTCAGCCAAGATGGTCACTTTGTCCGGTAAAACCTCTGCAAATCCACCATTGATGAAAAGATACCTTTCCTTTCCTTTGGTATCTTTGTACCGAAGCGTTCCAACTTTCAGCGATGTGAGGAATGTGGTATGTCCCTTAAGCGCACCAAACTCACCTTCTGAACCTGGCGCAACCACAATTTCAACCTCTTCACTGACGATTGCTTTCTGCGGTGTAACAACTTCAAGAAATAATTTCTCAGCCATAATATCCCCCTCCAGATGTTTAAGCAGATTTTGCTTTTTCAATGGCTTCTTCAATAGACCCTACCATATAGAAAGCATTCTCTGAAAGATCATCATGTTTACCATCAATAATTTCTTTAAATGATCTTACAGTGTCTTCAACCTTAACAAATTTACCTGGCATACCGGTAAATGTCTCTGCAACGGTGAAAGGCTGTGACAGAAATTTCTGAAGTTTTCTTGCCCGTTGTACCGTAATCTTATCTTCATCAGAAAGCTCGTCCATACCAAGAATGGCAATAATATCCTGAAGTTCTTTGTATTTCTGAAGTGTCTGTTGAACCACACGGGCAACATTATAATGTTCTTCCCCGATATACGCAGCATCAAGAATTCTGGATGTGGAGTCCAAAGGATCCACAGCAGGATAAATACCCAGCTCTGCAATCTGGCGGGAGAGAACAACCGTACCGTCAAGATGACCAAATGTGGTGGCTGGTGCAGGGTCGGTTAAATCATCAGCCGGTACATAAACACATTGTACCGCTGTTATGGAACCTTTATCCGTTGATGTAATACGTTCCTGGAGCTCACCCATGTCAACCGCAAGCGTTGGCTGGTAGCCAACCGCAGACGGCATACGACCAAGTGTTGCAGATACTTCTGCACCGGCCTGGGTAAAACGAAAAATATTATCGATAAACAAAAGTACGTCCTGACCTTCTTCATCACGAAAATATTCGGCACAGGTCAAAGCGGAAAGCGCAACCCTCATTCTTGCTCCAGGAGGTTCAGTCATCTGGCCGTAAACCAGTGCGCATTGTGGAAGAACGCCGGAATCTTTCATTTCATGATAAAGGTCATTCCCTTCACGGGTTCTTTCCCCTACTCCGCCAAATACAGAAATTCCACCATGCGCCTTAGCAATATTGTTAACCATTTCCATCATGATAACGGTCTTGCCAACACCGGCACCACCACCACCAAACATACCCATTTTACCGCCACGGGGGAAGGGTACGAGAAGGTCAATAACCTTAATACCGGTTTCAAGAACCCTTACGGATGTATCCTGCTCTGTAAAGGCAGGGGCATGTCTATGAATCGGAAGCTTTTTTTCCTGGGAAATGGAACCCAGCCCGTCAACGGGTCTTCCCACAACATTCAGAATTCTTCCTAAAGATGCTTTGCCAACCGGCATCATAATGGGAGAGCCCGTATCTTTAACAAGCATACCTCTTTGAAGACCATCCGTTATATCCATACCAATGCATCTTACAACATTATCACCCAAGTGCTGAGCCACCTCAACAACAAGATTGTCTTCCACATCACTAATATTTGGGTTGGTTATAGTCAAAGCGGTCAGAATTTTCGGAAGATTTCCGGGTTCAAACTCAACGTCAATAACAGCACCGAGTACCTGTGTTATTTTACCTATATTTTCAGCCATTTTTTTCTCCTTAAAGCTGTTTTATATTAACTATCTTAAAATTACCCTTTAAGTGCTTCCGCACCGCCGACAATATCCATAAGATCAGCTGTAATGCCTGCCTGTCTTGTCTTATTGTATATTGTCTGGAGTTCTCCAACGATATCTTCACATGCCTTGGTTGCATTATCCATGGCTCTCATACGAGCGGCATGTTCACTGGTAGACGTCTGAAGCAGTGCATCATATATCTGAATAAAAACATTCTTGGGAAGCATCTGGCCCAGCAAAGCATCAGAAGAAGGTTCGCAGATGTGTTCCGGAAGGAACTCTCCCTCTTTATCCTTTACTTTTTCTTCCACTACATCAGCAAGTGATGGAATGGGAAGAATTTGCTTTATAGTCGGCACTTGTTTTGCCAGATTCACAAACTCAGAATAAATCAGATATACTTCATCAACAGCTCCTTCAAGAAAAAAATCTATCATTTTTTGTCCTGAAGAGGATGCCACAGAGAACTTAACATTACCCCCCACAACACCGATGAATTCATCTTCAATGGGTTGGGGTTGTTTTTTAGCCCAGTCTCTTCCTTTTTTACCAAAACAAATAAAGGAAACTTCTTTGCCTTCAAGTTTTGATTCAATTAATTCTACAGCTTTTGTAATTAAATGTACATTAAAACCGCCACACAGCCCTCTGTCGGATGTACAGAGGACGAGCGCCACTTTTTTTACCTCATCACGGGGAACAAGCAGCGGGCTTGCATTGTCACCCGCTTTACCGGCGATACTTCCCAGAACTTCGGCAAATTTACCAGCATAGGGCTTGAACTGCTCCATACTGCTCTGAGCACCGCGTAATCTTGAAGTAGCGACCATTTTCATGGCAGAGGTAATCTGTCTAGTCTTTTTTACGCTGACTATTTTTGATTGTACTTCTTTTAAAGTTGCCATTATATCTACCTTTACGCCTATATGTTAGTGAATAATTCCACGTTTAAATTCATTTAACCTTATATGGTATCTTTGAATTCTTCGTCATAAGCTTCAAGGCATTGTTTCAATTTGTTTTCAATCTCTTCTGTGATCTCTTCTTTTTCCTTCAGGCCCGAGAAAATTTCAGGAAAGCGATTTTCAACAAACGGATAAAGACCTTCTTCATATTTTGCAACAGCTTCTCGTGGATATTTATCAATGTATCCTTTGGTTCCTGCATAAAATACAGTAACTATTTTTTCCATTGGAAGCGGTTTGAACTGGGGTTGTTTCATTAGTTCAACCAGTCTTTCACCACGGGTCAGCTGTTTCTGGGTTGCTTCGTCAAGGTCAGAACCAAATGCAGCAAATGCTTCCAGCTCACGGAACTGAGCAAGATCAAGCAGGACGGATACCGGCAAAGAAAAGGTCCTTATCAAGAAAAATTTGACCATCTGTAATGGAAATAACATTGGTTGGAATAAATGCAGACACATCCCCTTCCTGGGTTTCAATAATCGGAAGTGCAGTCAAAGATCCTGCGCCCTCAACATCACTGAGTTTTGCAGATCTTTCAAGAAGTCTTGAATGGTTGTAGAAAATATCACCAGGGAAAGCTTCTCGTCCCGGAGGACGTCTGAGAAGCAAAGATACCTGGCGATAAGCGGCAGCCTGTTTTGAAAGATCATCATAGATAATCAGGGCATGCTCGCCCTTATCCCTGAAGTATTCACCCATGGCACAACCTGCATAGGGAGCAAGATACTGCATGGCTGCAGCTTCAGAAGCAGATGCAATAACAACAGTTGTATATTCCATTGCGCCATGCTCTTCAAGAGCTGCAACAACCTGGGCAACCGTTGATTTTTTCTGACCGCAGGCAACATAGATGCATTTCATATCGGTTTCTTTTTGTGCAATGATGGCATCAACGGCAATAGCTGTTTTTCCGATCTGACGGTCACCAATGATAAGCTCACGCTGGCCTCTGCCAACAGGGGTCATGCCGTCAACCGCTTTTGCACCGGTGTAGCAAGGCTCATGAACGGATTGTCTGGCAATAACACCGGGAGCAACCAGTTCCACGTTCATAACAGTTTTAGCGTTAATAGGGCCTTTACCGTCAACCGGTTCTCCGGTTGTGGTCACAACACGCCCTAAAAGCTCCTCACCAACAGGAACTGATGCAATACGTTCAGTTCTTTTAACGATGTCACCCTCTTTAATTTCTTTATCATCACCGAGGATGGCAACACCAACATTATCGGATTCAAGATTCAATGCAAGGCCTAAAATCCCGCCGGGGAACTCAACCAGCTCCATTGCTTTTACTTTTTCAAGACCATATACGCGAGCAATACCGTCACCCGCAGAAAGAACAACACCTGTTTCGCTCAGGTCGACTTCCACATCAAACCCTTTGATCTGGTCTTTTATTATCTGGCTTATTTCTTCTGCTTTAATTTCCATTAGACACTCTCACCTTTTTTTAATGTTTCTCTCATATTCATCAACTGAGTTTTTACACTGCCGTCCATAACAAGATCGCCTATCTTAGTCACCACTCCACCAATAAGACTTGGATCCTGCTGAACATTCAGAACAATCGTTTTCCCGGTCTTTTTTGACAAAGATTCTTTAATCTTGTCCACCGCTTCCGATGACAACTCAGTTGCAGAAACGATGCTGGCTTTAACAACACCTTTAAGCTCATCTGCCAAATTTTTATAGTACGAAGCAATCTCTCTTAAAAAACCGATTCTACTCTTATCAAATAGAAGAATCAGAAAAGATTTCATTATAGCTGACAAATCTACAGCAGCCAGAACTGCCTCCAGAATCTTTTTCCTGTCATTTTTATTATACAAAGGATTGGTCAATGCCATCTCAAAATCAACTTGCGTATCAAAGAGACCGACGACTGATTCAAGCTCTGTATTATATTGTTCTGCCTGGTCGTTTTCCTGGCCAATTAGAATCAATGCTTTGGCATAACGCCTGGAAACTGCTAAATTTTTCATTATGCCACCACCTTTTTCAAATATTCATCAACCAGCTTGTCCTGATCATCGGATGAAATGGAGGAATTAATAATTTCTTCAGCTTTTTCCAAGGCTTTTTCAACGATTTCCTGTTGAAGTTTGGCTTTAGCAGATTTAAATTCCTGTTGGATATTGTGTTTGGCCATATCTTCAAGTTTTTCTGCCTGTTCCTCTGCTTCAATAATAATTCTTTTTTTAGCTTCTTCACCCTGTTTAATGTAATCTTCAACAATCTGTTTAGATTCCTGATCAAGATTTTTAAACTTGGCTTGATATTCAACAAGTTCCTTTTGGACATCTGTTTTTTTTTGCTCAAGTTCATTAATTTCATCTTCAATACTTTTTGCACGGGATGAAAAAAACTGGGCAACAGGCTTTCTTGCAAGGAAAAACCCAACAACCGCAAGAATCCCAAAATTCAATGTTTTCCATGTGTCGATTTCGAGCCAAGCATTGTGCACTCCGCCGCCATGAGAATCACCGCCAGATGAGGCCCATACGATACCACACAATGTCGTCAAAACCGTTGAAACAAAAAAGACAAGCCACAACAATTTTTTATTGGTTCCAATTTCTCTCATTAGCAAGCCCTCCCCAAAATTTTTCCGCCTATGGCTTTGGCATATGCATCCACCTCACCTTCAAGCGTTTTGCGGGCCTGCTCAGTTTCATCGGCCACCTGTTTTTTAATTTGTGCAAGATTGGCCTGAGCTTTCTTGTTAATTCTGTCAATTATTTCCTTTTCTTCTTTAGATGCTTCCTCTATAAAGGTTTTTTTCTCTTTCAAACCTTTAGATCTGGCTTGTTTTAATCCATCTTTGTAAGCATCTTCTCCGGCAACAAGGTCGCTTGCAGCTTTTTGAGCTCCAATTTTCATACCTTCAATTTTTGCCTTTCTTTCAAGAAGAACATTACGGATTGGTTTGTACAGAACCAGATTGAGCACAAAAAGCAGAACCAGAAAATTGATCATCTGATATACCAAGGATATATCAGGAATCACCGTTATCATAAATTCCCCTCCGCCAGTTAATAATTATAAAAAAATCAACTACTTATGTCTAACTAACTGTTTTTACAAAAAAACAGTCTAAATTCGAGCTAAATCGAGAATTGAGTACCATCTGAATAATCATTTGTCAACATTGAAGACCAAAAATTTTAATGATCAGTTAGATGAAAATTTCTGCATGCTGATATTTAAAAGGATTCCAAATCCCATCATATTAGTAATGACTGATGAACCGCCATAAGATACAAGAGGTAAGGGAACACCGACAACAGGCATGAGTCCCATGACCATTCCGATATTGATAAATATCTGCCAGAAAATCATGGTGGTAACACCAAAAGCAAGAATGGATCCAAACATATTCCGACAATTATAAGCAATATTCAATCCCCATAATAAAAGAAAAAAATAGAGTATTAAAAGGACGCTGCATCCCGCAAGCCCCCATTCTTCAGCAAGAACGGATGCGATAAAATCTGTATGCTGTTCCGGCAAAAATGACAACGCACTCTGGGTTCCTTTTAAAAATCCCTTGCCTGTCAGCATGCCAGATCCAATGGCTATTTTTGATTGAATGATATGATATCCCGCCCCAAGGGGATCTCTGTCAGGGTTCAAAAAGGTCAATATCCTTAATTTTTGATACTCTTTTAAACCAAACCAGACCAAAGGGACAGCAGCAAAACAGACACCTGATAATGTAAAAAATACCTTTCGTTCCAGCTTGACAAACAGAGTAATTGAGCCTGCAATTAAAAGTAAAAGCAATCCTGTTCCAAGATCAGGTTGCTTTACTATTAAAATAAACGGGATCGTACATAAGATCCCCGGTTTGATCAGTTTCCTGAAATTGAGCCCGGTCTGGGAAGCCGAAGTTGCATAAACAGACGAAAGGCTTATAATCAAGGCTATTTTCATCAATTCAGACGGTTGAATCCTGAAAAAGCCAATTAAAAGCCATCGTCTGGATCCACCGCCAACCTGTCCAAAAAGAATAACGCTGATCAAAAGTCCAACACAGAGCGCATAAATAAATAAATTTAATTGATCTAAATTTCTAAAATCAATCAGCAGTGTGATCATCATTATAATAAAACCTGTGCCCATCCATATTATTTGTTTTTTAAAAAGGATGTGGACCACACCTGTATCATGTCCGGCAGATAAGGCACTGTGTAAAATTACAAGGCCGATAGAGCCAATCAAAAGAATCAATATAATAAACCCCCAGTCAAAATTCTCTATCAATCTCCTGTCAAACATGCATTACTCCGTCAATCCGTCTTTTATTAAAAACCCTTGCATATATTGTTCTATTAAAGCGCCCGCTATAGGCGCTGCTGTACTTGACCCATGTTCTCCATGCTCAATCATCACAGATAGTGCGATAACAGGATTTTGTGCAGGAGCATAACATACAAACCAGGCATGATCCCGCAAAGAATATTCCAGATCTTCCGTTTTTATTTTTTCACCTTTTTTAATACTAAAAACCTGGGCAGTCCCTGTTTTACCAGCGATTTCAACATTTTTCAGTCTAATTCCTCTTGCCGTCCCCCGTGCACCCTGAACAACTTTTAAGAGTCCATTTTTTACTATATTCAATGTCTCTTTGCTTGCAGGGAGACCGCCTGTAATTTCAGGCTCAATTTTTTTAACAATTTTTCCATGGCTGTCCTCAATGGTTTTGACGATTCTAGGTCTGTATAAAGTCCCGCCATTTCCAACAGCAGCCAGCAAAACGGCCATTTGCAACGGTGTAACCAGGTTGTATCCCTGCCCTATTGCTATGGAAAGCGTTTCACCACCTTGCCAGGATTCATTGTATCGTTTTTTTTTCCAGACCGAGGTTGGAATGAGCCCTGTTTTTTCATTTTCAAGCATAATCCCTGTTTTTTTCCCAAGCCCGGAGCCCATGGCATACTGTGCCAGTGCATCCACACCGACTTTTTCTCCTGCCTGATAATAGAAGACATCACAGGATTGTGCCAGCGCGTCAATAATACTTAACTCACCATGCCCATGTTTCTTCCAGCAGCGATAAACTCTATTGCCATATTTGAAAAACCCCGGACAGTATGCAGTGGTATTTATATCAATATGTTTTTCTTCAAGTGCTGCAAATGAAGTAATTATTTTATACGTGGATGCCGGGGGATATTCTGCCTGAATCGCCTTGTTGATCATTGGTTTTCCCGGGTCAGTCATCAGCTCCTTCCATTTCTTGATGCTGATGCCACCAATAAAATCATTTTGATCGAAACTGGGGCTGCTTGCCATCACAAGGACATCTCCATTATCAGGATCAATGGCCACGACAGTCCCATCCTTATTTTCAAGTAATTTTTGAGCTGTCTCTTGCAGATCGAAATCCAATGTAAGGTTCAAATCGAGTCCTGAAACAGGATCAATCGTTCTCAAAATCTTAATCATTCTACCATTGGCATCCACCTCTATTTGTCGTCCTCCCCGTTTCCCCTGCAGATATTTTTCAAAACTTTTTTCAATACCATATCTACCAATTAAATCTCCTGACTTAAGGTTGGGATATTTACCAGTTTTCAGTTCCTTTCTGTTTATTTGTCCGATATACCCTAAAAGATGGGCAGCAGTTTTTTTATACATATAATGTCTTGTGGGCTCTATGTCGATATGAATTCCCGGCAGATCAAATTTATGTGCTTCAACGATAGCAAGCTGTTCCCTTGAGATATCATTTTTTAATATTACAGATTTGTAAAAGGCTCCCTTCCCTGCCCGGGCAATACTGTCCATGAGCTCCCGGAAAGGGACTTGGATCAATTTGGCAACTTTTTCAACAGTTTTTTCAACATCGCCCGCATCTTCACGTACTATTTTAAGATTAAACGAAGGTCTGTTATCAACTATCAGTCTTTTATTTCTGTCAAACATAAGGCCGCGAGATGGCTTGATAGTTTTAAGACGAACCGCATTTTTTTCAGACAATCGTCTGTATTCCTCACCTTTAATAATTTGAAGATATATCAACCGGAAAAATAAAATGGCAAAAACAAACAGAACACATACACTTGCACCGATAAGTCTTTTCTTTATCCATTCTCTATCTGGATTTTTATTAAACTCAGTCAATCCTGCCCTCTGTATTTTTACGCCATCTGTTTCGCAAAAATTTTGTTGCAAAAATCCAATTCTGCCAGCAAACATTTATTAACCAGATGCCGGGTGGGATAAAAATAAACCCCCAAAATGCCTGTCTTATCAAAAGATCGAAATTAAATGTCCAGATGGCGTTACTGCCCTGAGTAACAAAGACTGAGAACAACAGCAACCCCTGCTGGATGAATACGGATACAAAACTGATAATAAAAATAAAAACGATGCTTTTTTGAAACAGTAATTGTTTGACTAAATACACGATGATATAAATCCATAAATATGAAAAAATATGATGGTAGAATGGAACACCGGAGATACTGTCCATGATACATCCAATAATAATGACAGCAGCAACCATTGAATAATGGGATGAAATAAGACTTAAAAAAAGAACATCAATGATCAGCAAATCAAAACACTGACCAAACCAGAAAAAAGATGGGAGAACAATCGTTTGAAGGATAATTAAAAAAATCGTGAGAATGATGAAAAACACTGCATTCATTATTGAACCATTTTAAAATAATTCATCTGTCATTTTTAAACACAAGGACTTCTTCTATTTTGTCAAAATCAACGCTGGTCTCTATAGTGATATCCTGAAAAAGTTGAGAATGGGCCTTTGCCACTTTTAAAACTCTGCCGATTTTAAGTCCTTTGGGAAACACTTGATCCAAACCGGATGAAACAATCATTTCACCCTCTTTCACCTCATCTTTTCTTAATGCATA
>JAFCZY010000111.1 GCA_019314105.1 Deltaproteobacteria bacterium | reverse complement strand
TACAGGATCAACAGTGATTATTTTTTTGGACATTATATAAAAGAGGCTGCCTTTTTATTAACTTTATCAGCCATCTCCTGTTTAAAGGCTGACAGTTTTTCAGCCATTTCAGGATCTGAAACCGCAAGGATCTGGGCTACAGAAATACCGGCATTGTAAGCCCCTGATTTTCCAATAGCTATCGTGGAAACCGGGATGCCCGGCGGCATCTGAACGGTTGCCAGTAAAGAATCCATCCCTTGAAGAGCAGATGAATCAATGGGCACCCCTAAAACGGGAAGGGTGGTATGGGCGGCGATGACACCGGCAAGATGAGCGGCATGACCGGCACCGCAGATGAGAACCTTAATGCCTTTTTCTCTTGCCTCACTGGCAAGTTGGGTGGCTCGTTCCGGAGTTCTGTGGGCAGACGCCACCGTGACCGTGTAGGGGATATCAAATTTTTTCAGTACGAACAATGTTTTTTCCATAACAGGAAAATCAGAGTCACTTCCCATGATCACGCTCACCTGGGGCGGAATGGAGAGGCGTTTTAAGGCTTTTGCACCAATGTCTTTGCGATAGAAGTGCTGGTTAAAAGATATTTTTCCACAGGCTTCATAGGCTCGGTCAATGGCTTCTTTCACGCTGTCACCCAGAGAGGTCACTCCCAGGACTCTGCCGCCTGAACTCACCACCTTACCGTCTTTTAATGCGGTTCCGGCATGAAAGACAACCGTATCTTTAACTTTGCCAGCTTCTTCAAGCCCAAAGATTTCTTCCCCTGTTTTATAGGAACCGGGATAGCCGCCCGAAGAAATTACCACACACATGGCAGCTCTCGGGTCTATCTTTGTGGAATAATTGTGCAAGGTTCCGTCACAGCAGGCTTCCATCAAGGGCACCAGGTCATTTTCAAGTCTCATGAGAATAGGTTGGGTTTCAGGGTCTCCCAGTCTTGTGTTAAATTCCAGCACTTTTATCTGATCTTTTTCCACCATAAGGCCTGCATAGAGGACACCT
Source organism: Deltaproteobacteria bacterium (assembly GCA_019314105.1). Classification (GTDB taxonomy): domain Bacteria; phylum Desulfobacterota; class Desulfobacteria; order Desulfobacterales; family Desulfobacteraceae; genus Desulfobacula. Next base: position 5,574 of record JAFCZY010000111.1, on the reverse strand, counting down.
TTAAACGGGGTACCTTCTTTTGCCATACCCTGTACCGCCGGGATCATGACCTCCTTCATGGCTTTTTCACGAAGCAGGTGATCTAAAACCGGTGCCGGAGAATAAGCGCCCATACCCCCGGTATTGGGGCCTTCATCATTATCAAAAATTCTTTTGTGATCCTGGGATTCCGGCAGCGGCAGAACCGTCTTCCCATCTGTTAATGCGATAAAAGAGGCTTCTTCACCTTTCAGGCATTCTTCCACCACCACAATGGCGCCGGCCTCTCCAAATGCATTGTCATTGATCATGGCGTCAATGGCCTCATTTGCTTCCTCAAGCGTTGAACAGATGATGACGCCTTTCCCGGCTGCAAGGCCGTCTGCTTTGACCACACAGGGCGCCCCAAGGGCTTTGGCATATGTTTTGGCTTTGCTGGTATCGGTGAATGCCTTTCCCATGGCGCAGGGAATATTATATTTTTGCATATGCTGCTTTGAAAAAAGTTTACTGCCTTCAAGCCTTGCCGCAGCTTTACTCGGACCAAATACCTTGAGTCCCATTTCTTCAAAGGTATCTGCAATACCGTTCACCAGAGGGCCTTCCGGACCGACAACCGTCAGATCAATTTCATTTTTCTTAGCAAAAACAGCTAATGCATTAATATCTTCTGCATTTATGGGGACGGATTCTGCCAACTCGTGGGTTCCGGCATTTCCCGGCGCACAATATATTTTTTCCACTAAAGGGCTTTTTGATATTTTCCATACCATTGTATGTTCACGGCCACCACCACCAACGACTAGAATCTTCATGTTGATCTCCTTAATGCTTGTTTTGTATGTTCTTTGATTGATAATTGAATGAGTTTATCTAAGAGTTCGGTAAAAGAGTATCCAGCCACCTGTGCAGATTGGGGATATAGACTGGTTGCCGTCATCCCTGGAATTGTGTTGGTTTCCAGAACCGTCAATTCATTATTAGAAAGAATAAAGTCTGTTCTGGAATATCCCTTCAGGAAAAGGGCCTGATGTGCTTTAATGGCAAGTTCCTGGGCTTTTTTTGTTGTGATTTTATCAATGCGGGCAGGGCAAATTTCCTCGGTTGCTCCGACAACATATTTTGCCGTGTAATCGAAAAATTCATATGCGTCCCCCGGGATAATTTCAATGACCGGCAAAGCTTCCGGTTCATCATTTCCCAGAACGCCGCAAGTCAGTTCAATCCCCTTGATATAGGTTTCAATAATAAGGGTATCATCATGTTCAAACCCTAAGGTTATGGCATCTTCAAGTGTCGATACAGCCTTGACAATACTCATTCCCATACTTGATCCGGCACAGGCCGGTTTTACAACCAGGGGAAGACCTAAGGCATTTACAATTTTTGATGGTTCGATTTTATCTGTCATTGATAATGAAAGATAAGAAGGCGTGGGAATCCCGGCGCCGTCATACAGTCTTTTGGCCACTAGTTTATTCATGGCCATGGCACTTCCCAAAACCCCTGCACCCTGGTAGGGGATATCCAGCAGGTCCAAAAGCCCCTGAATCGTTCCATCTTCTCCAAAACGGCCATGCAGAATGATCAGGGCTGCATCAATCTTATCTGCATCATTGACAAGCTGTTTCAGGTCTGTTTTGGGATCATATCGGGTGATATCATATTTGTCCTTATCAAGTGCTTCAAAGACCTGTTTGCCGCTGTTAAGAGACACCTCTCTTTCCGAAGAGACGCCGCCGGATAAAAGAGCCAGCCTGATTTTTTTCATAGTAAACTCCTGTTTTATTCTTTCTTCAACAAGTGCTTCAAATCCCGGAATCATGAAATTTTATTTTCTCCTGAGAATATTTACGGGTCAACTATTTGGATTACTAAATTTTAAAGTTTTAATTTATTAAACCCGTAACCGATTTGCAAGGGATATTTTCTTGACACCTATTAGGCGATGCTGTATCAAATATCATTTTAATTCAAAGAATTTATCAAGCGTTTAAGCAAAAAATGAAAGCAAAAAATAATTTGATTATAACCTGAAGGTCACACGTAACCACAAGGGTCACACGTAAAATGAACAAAAAAAAGAATATCAGTCAGTTTAGAAATATTGGGATCATGGCCCATATTGATGCCGGTAAAACGACTGTAACGGAAAGGATCCTTTACTACACCGGGGAATCCTATAAGCTTGGAGAAGTTCATGATGGTGAAGCTGTTATGGACTGGATGCAGGATGAGCAGGATCGAGGGATCACCATCACTTCTGCTGTGACCGTTTGCGAATGGAAGAAGTCTCTTATCCAGATTATTGATACTCCGGGGCATGTGGATTTTACCGTTGAGGTGGAAAGGGCATTAAGAGTTCTGGATGGGGCCATTGGTGTTTTTTGTGCTGTGGGGGGCGTTGAACCACAATCTGAGACTGTCTGGAGACAGGCGGATCGATATTCGGTTCCCAGGCTGGCGTTTATTAATAAAATGGACCGGACCGGAGCGGATTTTTTTAGTGTTGTCAGTGCGATAAAAGAAAAGCTGGGGGCAACCCCTGTGATGCTTCAATTGCCCATGGGTTCGGAAGACAGGTTTGCCGGTGTAATCGATCTTGTCAACATGAAACAGATCATCTGGGATGATGAAACAAATGGGGCTGAGTATTCAATAGATGATATTGCTCCTGAATTTGAAGAGATAGTTTCCGAATACCGGGAAAAACTTCTAGAAACCATATCGGAACTTGATGATGAGATAATGGAGAAATATCTTTCAGAAGAGGATATCTCTGTTGGAGAACTCATCAAAGCCATTCGCACTGCAACCATTTCAAGACAGATCGTGCCGGTATTTTGTGGAAGCGCCCTTAAAAATAAGGGCATTCAACCCTTACTCGATGGGATAGAGTTATATCTGCCAAGCCCTCTGGATATTCCGCCTGTTAAAGGTATCCATCCGGAAACTGAAGAAGAATTGGAATTTTTACCCCAGAAAAATGGCCCGCTCGCTGCCTTGATTTTCAAAGTCTCCATGATCGAGGGAAGAAAACTTTCTTTTGCCAGGATTTATTCGGGTAAACTTGAGACAGGATCGGAAGTATTTAATCCCTTGTTAAAGAGAAAAGAAAAATTATCCAGAATTTTGAAAATGCATGCCAATAAAAGAGAACGGTTAAAAGAGGCAACAGCTGGTGATATTATTGGTATTGTCGGGCTTAAGGATTCCGGAACCGGTGATACCTTATGTTCACAGGAGTCCCCTGTATTTCTTGAAAAAATGGAATATGAAGACCCGGTTATTTCCATTGCCATAGAACCCAAAACTCATGCAGACCAGGAAAAACTCGATACTGTACTTGAAAAGTTTACCATTGAAGATCCGACCTTAAAGGTGAGCAAAAATGAGGAGACCGGACAGACCATTTTATCCGGCATGGGCGAACTCCATCTTGAAATTATTATTTCAAGGATGTTAAAAGAATTTAAAACCAATGTGAATATAGGGAATCCTCAGGTTGTTTATCGGGAAATCCTTACTTCCGAAGCAAGCGGCAGTGCTGTTTTTGAAAGAGACATATCCGGAAAGGCACATTTCGCAACTGTCGATATCCGTCTCAAACCTTTAAAACGGGGGGATGGGGTTACATTTAATTCTAAGGTGGGGAATGATCAGATCCCTGAGCACTATATCCCAGCCATGGAAAAAGGAATTCGGGAGAGTCTTGAAGGTGGATACCTTAAGGGATACCCTCTGGTTGATATCTCCATTGTGATTGAAGGCGGCAGCTTTGATGAGAGAAGTTCAGAACTTGCCTTTTCCGTTTGCGCCTCCATGGCGTGTAAGGATGCTTTGGAAAAGGCCTCTTTAGCGTTGCTTGAGCCGATTATGGAAGTAGAGGTGTTTGTCCCGGATACGTATATGGGTGATGCCATATCCGATTTGAATGCAAGAGGGGGGAAAATTGAATCTATCAGTCCGAAAGCAGGCATTCAAGTTGTGAAAGCCGTGGTCCCTCTGGCTAAAATGTTCGGATATTCCACAGCCCTTCGATCTGCCAGCCAGGGCAGGGGAACATTTTCCATGCAGTTTTCGCGTTTTGATAAAGTTTAGATTTAGGATTTAAGAAAATTATAGAAATTTTCCCACCACTCAAATTTTACTATTTACATCTTTTTTTAATTGATCCAACAGTTTTTTTGCCTTTTCAATTTTAGTTTTATCCTTTAATTTGTCTAAAGCTTTATTTAAATGGGCAATGGCAATTTTATTGTTATTGATTTCAGAATAATAGACCCCAAGATAATAATGGGAAAGACTTGGATTTTTTTCAAGTGACATAATATTTGCCAGGTTAAAGTAGGCTCTTGGATATAAGGAGGGTGATGTATTGATAATGGTATTCAAAAGATTTTTGGCTTTTTTCAGATTCCTTAACTCAAGATGCGCACCTGCCTGATGAAATTTGACCCCAAGGCCCATGATAGGGTCTGACTCTATCCCTTTAAGGACGTTGAGGGCTTTTTGGGGCTCACCATTCTGTAGATATATTCTCCCCATTTCAAGAAGTATCATGGGGTCGAAAATATTAATGGAAAGCGCTTTTTTTAGATGAGACAGGGCTTTTTCTTTCATGAATTTTCTGGCATAAATAAGTCCCATCCCATAGTGGATGGCAGCCGCGTCAGCCCCTGAAGGATTGCCTTCCAGCTTTGTGGTCAATAGATTAAAGGTGGGCTCGATATCTGCGTAAAGCCCTAAAAGTCTGTATTTTACCATATTAAACTTAAAATTTTCCTCACATTCTGCCTTGTTTTTCAATGGGGTATAGCCTGCCAGAATCGTTTCAACATGGGCAATTCGGTTGCCGGTTCCGGGATGGGTCTTAACATAGTCGGGGATTCCTTCCACACCCCGGTAATCCGCCTCCCTGATTTTCATCAGACCGGACAGGAGTCCTTCCGGAGCGAAACAGCTCTTTTTTAAAAACATAATTCCTTTTTCATCCGCTTCTGTTTCATTTTCCCTTGTGAATGCCAGCATGGCTGTCTGACCCACAGCCATTGTGCCCGTGATGATTGCCGCTCCGGCATCGCCACCGGATTGACTGCCGATGATGGCGCCGGCCAGCATTCCTGCCAGGCTTCCGATGTTGATAAATTTTGCACGATCAATGGATTCAGATACATGACGACTTGCGGCATGGGCAATTTCATGGGCGATGATACCGGCCAGTTCATCAATGGAATCAAGAGCTGTAATCAATCCTCGATAGGCAAAGATATTGGCAGCCGGGCTGGCAAATGCATTAAAAACATCATCGTCCACAATGTAAAATGAATAGTCAAACGGCTGGGGAGGCAGGAAAGAGAGGATGTGATTGCCAACTTGTGTAATCATATGACTGGCAATGGGATCATTTAATATCATCTGTTTTTCCTGTACCATTTTCATGAATTTTTTGGCCACTTTTTTTTCTTCCGGGATGGATATGGCAAAGCTGCTGTTCAAGGAAAATGAAAAGGAAAAAACCAAGATGAGAAAGACACAAAGATATTTGAATAGTTTCATAAACTTATTATCAATAAAATCTAATAAAAAATCAAT
>JAFCZY010000110.1 GCA_019314105.1 Deltaproteobacteria bacterium | reverse complement strand
ATTCGGGAAAGGACAAACAGGAAATATTTCTGCAACAATATCACAAGAATCAGTTCTCTATAATATTGGTTTTTATGAACCCTATATTATGGATACAGCCATTTCCGGTGGAATCCAACTCTATAAAGAAGACAAAGAATATGATTATTATGATAAAGAAGCGCTTGGATTAACATTAAGGATGGGTTATAAGCTTTTCGACTATACAGGAATTGGAATCCAATATAATATAGAAAATTTTGAGATAACGAATGTCCAATCCGCCTATACCAGCATGACCCCCGGTTCTTTTCTGACAAGCAGCATATATGATTCCAGAAATGACTTTTTTTTACCGACAGAAGGGGCGAAACATAAATTTTCAATAGAATATGCTGGAGAGTTTTTAGGCGGTGATATTGATTATACAAAATATCTTGTTGAAACGGGTGTGTATTTCCCGATTTTCTGGAAATTTACCGGTGCGTTGCATGCAGAAGCAGGATATCTGGAGGATCGAAGCAGCCATGATATTGATATTGATTATATCCGGTTTTATTTGGGCGGGATGAATTCAGTCAGAGGATTTGATAAATTTGATATCAGTGGCAAGCGGGATGGAGATATCAAAGACAGGGGCGGTGAAAAATATGCCCAGTTTAATGCGGAAATAACTTTTCCTTTCACGGAAAAATATAAAATTGCCTGTGTGTTCTTTTATGACCGCGGTGATGTATATAGAGACAGTGAGAATTTTGATCTGGGGGATCAATATTCAAGTTTTGGTACCGGGGTAAGATGGAATTCACCGATAGGCCCCTTAAGGATTGAATATGCCTGGGTCATTGATGGAAAAAATGTGAAAGAAAGCGGGGATGGACAATTTGAGTTTTCTGTTGGTGCTTCTTTCTAAACTTTAAAAATTTTTGGAGGGTTGAATGAAAAAGATATTCGTTATTTTAGCTATAACAATATTTTCCTTTGGATATATTCCGGGAGGTTTTTGTGCAGATGCAGTTAAGATTGGAGTGATTGATTTTCAAAAAATTTTGAAAGAATCAAGTGCAGGGAAAATGACACAAAAACAACTTAGGGAGAAAGGCAATGGTTTTCAGGAAAAATTAAAGACTGAAAAATCACAATTGGGGGAAATACAAAAATCATTTGAAAGAGAGGCGCTTGTTCTGAGTCCTGAAAAACAGCAGGAAAAACAACGTGAGTTCAGAATACGGGTAAATGATTTTAAAAAAATGCAGGAAGATTTTTCCAGAGAATTTAAACAATTAGAAGCCAAGCTTTTAAATCAAATTCAAAAAGCTGTCTTTGAGATTGCAAATGAAATTGGGAAGAACGAAGGATATTCGATTCTTCTTGAAAAAAAGACCGCTGGCGTTGTTTATCATCTTGATCAACTTGATATTACCGATCAAATTATTAAAGAATACAATTTAAAAACTTCTAAAAACAGCTAAGTTCTTTTATGAAACTGTCCGTAAATGAGATTGCAAAACTTATCCAGGCTGAAATTGCTGGTGACCCTTCGTTTTTTGTAAAAGGCGTTTCTTCTTTTGATGACTCAGAACCCCATGATATTACGTTTGCATGTGAAACAAAATTTTTGACTCATCTCAACCAAACGAGGGCAGGGGTGGTTATCGTTCCTGATACCTTTATTTTTGATGCGCATGATTCCGGGAATACTATTTTATTGAAAACCGATAATCCCAAACTATCTTTTTTTAAATTAGTATCGATATTTCACCCGGAAAAAAAAGCAACACCCGGTATCCATCCTGGTGCAGATATTGGACATCATGTAAAGATTGGAAAAAATCCCATTATTGGAGCAAATGTAGTTGTTGGTGATCATGTCCACATTGGGAACAATGTTCACCTTATGCCCGGCGTTTATATCGGAGATGATGTCTGCATCGACGACAATGCATTGATTAAACCCAATGTCGCTATAATAGAAAAAACCCGGATCGGGAAAAATATTATTATTCATTTCGGAACCGTGATTGGTTCGGATGGATTTGGGTTTGCGCAAAATCTTGACAAGCATGAAAAAATTATCCATACCGGATATGTTCATATCGGGGATGATGTTGAAATCGGTGCCTGCAATACCATTGACAGAGGAACGCTGGGCACGACGGTTATTGGAAACGGCGTTAAAACAGACAATCTTATCCACATTGCACATAATGTTAAAATTGGGGATAATACATTGATTGTGGCCCAGGTTGGAATTGCTGGAAGTACGACCGTCGGTAAAAATGTTATTATCGCCGGCAATGCCAGTATTACAGGCCATATAAAAATTGGTGACGGTTCTATTGTCGGTCCTTGTGCAGGTGTTTGCAGTAATGTCGGCGAAAATGAAATTGTATCGGGTATGCCACATATGGCACATACTCGCTGGCGTAAGGTCGTCAGCATCATATCCCGGTTACCGGAAATGAGAAAAAATCTTTTTTCTTTTGAAAAAAGATTGAAAGCGTTAGAAAACAAAAATGAATAAACGGAGTAAAAATGAGTCAGATTCATCCCACGGCAATTATTGATCCTTTAGCCGAGATAGATACCAATGTAACGATCGGTCCCTATGTCATTGTTAAATCAGATGTCTGCATTGGTTCCGGCACCACCATTGGCCCTTATACCACCATTGAACAATATGTAAATATAGGACCTGATTGCCAGATTTTTCAATATGGGTCTATTGGTGGCGCGCCCCAGGATCTTAAATTCCATGGTGAAAAAACATATTTAAAAATTGGCAGAGGCTCCATTATACGGGAATTTGTAACGATTAACCGGGGAACGGAATCCGGTGGCGGCCTTACTGAATTAGGGGAAGAAAATTATTTAATGGCCTACACCCACATTGCCCATGATTGTAAAACCGGGAAACAGGTTATCCTTGCGAATAACTCCACTCTTGGCGGTCATATTATCATTGGTGATAATGTCACGGTGGGCGGCCTGGTTGCCATCCATCAATTCGTTCAGATTGGAGATTTTGCTTATATTGGCGGGAAATCTGCCGTAGTAAAGGATATACCGCCATATGTAATTGCAGCCGGAGATCGGGCGACTCTCCATGGGTTGAATAATGTGGGCTTGAAACGGCATAAATTTCCGAAATCAACGCTTCAGCAACTCAAAAAAGCATATAGAATTGTTTTTCGAATCGGATTAACGGTGAAACAGGCAACAGAACGGGTTAAAGCTGAAGTTGAACAAATCCCTGAAGTGAAAAATTTTATTAAATTTATTGTTGAATCCAACAGGGGGGTTACCCGATAACCTGGAGGCCACGCGTAAAAAAATGAGGATAGGACTTATAGCCGGTGGTGGGCAATTCCCCCTTCTTTTCTCTGAAAAGGCTGTAAAAAAAGGGTATAAAGTTTTTGCTGTCGGGGTTACCTCTGAAGCGGATAAACTGCTTGAGAATCATGTTGAAGACCTGAAATGGATTTATCTGGGACAGGTGAACAAACTGATCAAATATTTCAAACAGCACCATATTACCCAGGCAGTTATGCTGGGCAGTGTCAAAAAAACAAATATTTTTAAAGATATCCGTCCGGATTTTAAAGCACTCTCGTTTATTGCAAAAACAGCCAAAACTCATGATGATTCCATATTAACGTCATTTGCGGGTCTGCTCTTAAAGGAAGGAATTGAAATTTTGTCATCCACCTTTTTGCTCCCTGAACTGATCAGTCCTAAGGGGTGTTGGACAAAAAGGAGACCGGATAAAGCGGAAAAAAAAGATATTTTCACCGGATGGAAGATCGCAAAAAAAATCGGGAAACTGGATATCGGGCAATGTGTTGTCCTCAGTAACGGAACGGTTCTCGCTGTTGAAGCAATTGAGGGAACGGATGCAACCATTAAAAGAGGCGGTCTTTTGTCTCATCGTAATGGAGCCGTTGTTATAAAACTTTCCAAACCGACTCAGGATTTAAGATTTGACCTGCCTTCTTCCGGTTGCCAAACCATTGAGACCATGCATGAAGCCGGCGCTACCATTCTGGTACTTGAAGCTGAAAAATCCATTTCCTTTGACCGGGAAGAAATGATAACACTGGCAAATAAATATAATATATCCATTCTTGGGTATACGGATGATGATATAACATGAAGGTCATACAGAACCATAAGAATCACAAGTAGAATGAATCTTCCTGCTAAATTCAAGCATATTATGATTCTTACAGGAGAACTCTCCGGTGATCTACATGCAGGACATCTTGTTAAAGAAATAAAACAATTAAACACCAGTATATATTTTTCAGGTATCGGCGGCATCCACCTTGAGAATCAGAAGGTTGATCTTTTCTACAATATCTCAAATCTCTCTGCCATGGGTATTACAGAAGTCCTGATGCAATTTGGACAGATAAAAAAAGCCTTTGACTTGTTCAAGGAAAAACTTAGAGAAAACACACCGGATTTAATGATACTTGTGGATTATCCGGGGTTTAATTTAAAAGCCGCCCAGTTTACTAAAGATCATTACAATATAAAAATCTTATATTATATAACCCCCAAAGTATGGGCATGGAAAAAATCAAGACTTAAAAAGATAAAAAAATATGTTGATCACGCCGCACTCATCCTTCCTTTTGAAGAAAAAATATATAAAAAGGCCTGTATTCCATCAACTTATGTTGGGAATCCATTAATGGATGAATATCCTGAAACGGTATCAAAGCCATTTCTTCGATCAACCCATTTACTGTCAAAAAATAAAGGTTCTGTGACCATCGGTCTGTTGCCGGGATCCAGAAAGGCTGAAATAAAAAATCTGTTTAACATAATGATAAAAGCGGCTGATCTTATTCATCAAGAGAATCGACAGGCTTCTTTTATTATTTCCCAAGCCTCGTCAATAAAAAAAGAAATCATAAAAACAATTTTAAAAAAATCGGGAAAAGATTCATTATTTCAAATCGATAATGGACCGGTTAAGGATATTTTCTTGAAATCAGATCTTGTTATTGCAGCTTCCGGCACGGTTACGCTTGAAGCGGCACTTTGCTGTGTCCCGACCATTATTATATATAGAATGTCCACCATCAGTTATCGAATCGCAAAATTGTTTGTAAAAATTAAATATGCTGGATTGGCCAATTTAATCGTTAACAAAGAAATTATGCCTGAACTCCTTCAAGACGATGCAACCCCTGAAAAAATCAGTAACAAAGCTCTGGACATGCTTGATCATTTAGTAAATTACGAAAATCAATTACAAATTGTCAGAAAATTACTGGGGAGCAAAGGAGCGCCAAAAAGGACTGCCACCATTGCCATCAGTCTTTTAAGGAAATCATATCCACGATAATAAATTTGACAAATCAGCTTAAATATTATTAGAGTAATTTCAACCATAAATACTAAACAAAGGATGACATACTGCTTTTATGGCTTTTGAATTAACGATACTTATTATATGTCTTTTTTTATCCGGTTTTTTTTCTTCCTCTGAAACGGCTCTTTTTTCAATCAGCAAAGTCAAAGCGCTTCATATTGCCAAAAACGAGTCTAAAACAGGGGCTTTGATTTTGAAAATGAAAGAGGATTCTCATACACTTTTGACCACGATTCTGATCGGCAATAACCTTGTAAATATCGGTGCGTCTGCCATTGCCACATCCATTGCCATTTCATATTTTAAATCTAATGCTGTGGGCATTGCAACCGGCATCATGACGATGCTGATCCTTGTCTTTGGTGAAATTTTCCCGAAATCATTTGCCAATCATAATAATCTTCTCGTGGCCAGAATCGTGATTTATCCACTCTTCTGGTTATCAAAATTATTTTTCCCTTTGGTTTATATGTTGAGCTTTATACCTAAACTGCACGGGACAATTGATACTCCCCATGAAACTGTAACGGAAGATGAGCTGATGACCATGGTGGAAGTGGTGGAAGAAGAAGGAGAAATCAAGGAAGAAGAAAAGGAATTTATTACCAATATTTTTGAATTTGATGACACTTCGTGTTCTGAAATCATGACCCCCAGGGCCGATATGTTTGTAATAGATGTATCACAGGGCATGGACATTGAAAAAATCCTTAAAACCGGATATTCCAGGATTCCGGTTATGGAAGGCAGTATTGATAATATTATTGGAATTTTGCATGTTAAAAATTTGTTTTCAAGTTATCAAAAAGCCTGCTCGTCTGATTCTGATACGTCATTGGACGTAAAACAAATCATGAAAAAACCCTATTTTATTCCTGAATCTCAAAAACTTGATTCCCTGTTACAGGATTTTAAGCGGAAGAAAAATCATATTGCCATTGTTGTGGATGAGCATGGCGGGGTGTCCGGTATTGTTACTCTTGAAGACGTTGTTGAAGAAATTATTGGTGAAATTATTGATGAAACCGATAGACTGGTCCATGATATTGTAAAACTTAAAGGGAATAAATGGCTGGTCACCGGAAAGATTGATATTGATGATTTAAACAAAGAACTTGAAATTGAAATTCCCGAATCAACCGAATATGATACATTTTCAGGGTTTTTCCTCGAACAGATTGGCCGAATCCCCAAACCGGGTGAATCTATTATTATAGATAAGTGGATGGCAACAGTTAAAGATATGGATGGCAACCGAATAAAAAATTTTATCCTTAAAAAAGAATAAGTTTAATTTAACCCGTCCTCCTCGACAAAACTCAGATCCAAAACTTATCTATTGACAATGCTTTCTCCCCATATACTGGGTTTTTTCTTTATAATTGTAATTTCTCTTGATCGGTGATACAAATTTCTTGATCTATAACTCATTAAAATTGCAGTCGGATTTCAAGCGAAATTGAATGATATCCAGAACTGCTCAATTACTTGTTCACGGCGGCTGCGCCGCCGTGAATCGCGGTGCTGACCGGCACCGCGATTTGCAAAAGGAGAGACCTATGAA
>JAFCZY010000109.1 GCA_019314105.1 Deltaproteobacteria bacterium | reverse complement strand
GCATCACCGACAAGGATCGGATAAAAACAAATAGAGGAACCATAAAGATCTTTTAATTCTTGTGCAGATGCGATTACATCGCCAGGCAGATCAAGTCCGTCAGTGATGATAATAACGGCATTCATAGCGCCTGAAAGTCCTTTAAGATCAGTTCCTGCTGCATTAATTGCTTTATTCAGGGGGCTGGTTCCACCCGGAACGGTAATTTTTTCAAAATTCGTTTCTAAATTGTGAGAAAAATATTTTTCCATCCCGTAAAAGAGTTCGGTTGAATTTTTTGATACTTTGGGTGAATGGCCAAAGGATCTTAAACCGGCTGTCTGACCCATTTCAGGAATCATATCATTCATCCGGTATACAAGAGCCCGTGCAATATCAAATTTTGTTTCTTGATTATATTTGTCATTCATGGAGCTCGATGCATCAAACAGTATCATAAAATTATCTAGTTTTGATGCGTACATACTTTTATCAAATTGTGCTGCTTCAAATGTCGGTAGTGTACTCATTTGTTTCGCCGTGCATCCAAATAAAAAAAGGAAGGCAAAAAATGTTAATAAACCTCTAATTAAAAGTTTCATGTTTCTTTTCTCCTTTTGTTGTTGGGTCTTTAAGTGGTGTTTTACTAAAAAAATATCTGAGCTGAAATATACTAATCTATCTTTTACAGGAAAGTGGACATGAAATCAACTTTTCTTTATTATCTTGCAATTAAGGCTTAAGAATTATATACGAATGCTGTTTACGAAAATTGAATGAACAATAAGAAAATTGATAAAATATGGAATACCATCAGGGAATTATTCTTGGCATTATACAAGGACTTACGGAATTTTTACCGGTAAGCAGTTCCGGGCATCTTGTATTGGGACAGATTTTTTTCGGAATAACCCAATCCCAACTGACATTTGATATCAGCGTTCATGTGGGAACACTTCTGGCAGTTCTGGTAGTCTATTTTTCTGATATTTCGGCCATGCTTTCGTCTCTGTTCGGTTTTTTTTTAAAGGCAGTTGCCTTTAAACCGGTTTCTCATTTGATAAAAGAAGATAAAAATCTTCAACTGGCAGGTTTGATTGTGATTGGTTCGATTCCAACTGCCATCATCGGGCTTATTTTAAAACAATTTGAACATATTTTGTTTACTTCAGAACTTCTGGTGGGAGTTATGTTGATTCTGACAGGAACGATTCTGTGGGTTTCCCGAAATTATTATTATAGTGAAAATATAAAGCACCGGTTTGGTATTAAAAAAGCCTTTTTTATAGGGATAAGTCAGGGCATTGCTGTTATCCCCGGTATTTCCCGGTCGGGAACCACCATTGCTGTTGGGATGTTTTTGGGGCTTGACCGGCATACCGCCGCTAAATTTTCTTTTTTATTATCAATTCCCGCCATATTGGGGGCGCAAGTTTTGAGTATAAAAGACATGATAAACGGCGGTCTAATCATTGACCCTGTGATCATATATGCTACAATTGCCTCATTTATAACCGGTTTAGTTGCGTTAAAAATACTCTTGACTTTGGTTCATTCGGGCAGATTCCATCTGTTTGCTCCGTATTGCTGGCTTATAGGGTCACTCGTCCTTTTATCAAAAATTTTCTAATGGAGGTAGTATGACTTCGATGATAAATTCGGGAATTTTCAGAGAATATGACATAAGAGGTGTTGTGGGCAGGGATATTTTAGAAGAGGATGTGGTCGGCATTGGCAAAGCGTATGGCAGCCTTTTAAACCAGCAGAATAAAAAAATAGTCTCTGTTGGAAGAGATTGCAGGCAGACGTCTGAAAAATTTGCTCAATTGTTTATCCAGGGAATCACCTCCACGGGGTGTGATGTTATTGATATCGGCATTTGTCCGACACCCGTGCTTTATTTTTCCATACAGTATCTGAACCTTGAAGGCGGCGCCATGGTGACAGCAAGCCACAATCCACCCGAATATAACGGGTTTAAACTTCTGAGCGGCACAGATTCCATTCATAGCCAAGGGTTACAGGATATTCGCAGTATTGTTGAAAAAAAGCAATATGTGCAAGGCCATGGCAAGGTGACCCCAAAAGATGTCATTACGCCGTATAAAGAATATATTTTAAATAATATCAACATAAAACGACCCATGAAGATCGGGATTGATGCTGGCAATGGTACCGGAGGGATCACGGCTCTTTCGGTATTGAAAGATTTGGGGTGTGAGGTACATGATATTTATTGCGATATGGATGGGACCTTTCCCAATCATGAAGCAGATCCCACTCAAAAAAAGAATCTTCTCGACTTGATAAAACTGGTGAAAGAGAAACGTCTTGATCTGGGGGTAGGATATGATGGAGATGCCGACAGAATAGGTGTCGTGGATAAAAACGGTGGGGTGATCTATGGGGACCAGCTCATGGTGGTCTATGCCAGGGAAATTCTTCAACGAAATCCCGGGGCGACGTTTATCTCTGAAGTGAAGTGTTCCATGGTCATGTATGATGATATCCGGAATCATGGCGGCAACGCCATCATGTGGAAAACAGGTCATTCGTTGATCAAAAAGAAAATGAAAGAGGAAAACGCAGCTCTGGCCGGTGAAATGAGCGGGCATATGTTCTTTAAGGATAGATATCTGGGATTTGACGATGCTCTCTATGCCACCTGTCGCCTGCTTGAAATTATGGCGGATACAGGTCTGGGCGTTGACGAACTCATCGAAGATCTTCCCGAAACCTTTACAACACCTGAGATCCGTGTAGATTGCCCGGATGATATTAAATTTAAAGTCGTAGAAAAAATTGTTGCCCATTTTAAGGCGAAACAGGATGTGATTGATATTGACGGGTTAAGAGCAGTGTATGATGACGGATGGGGGCTTGTCAGGGCATCCAACACCCAGCCGGCCCTGGTTCTTCGATTCGAAGCGTTGACTGAGAAAAGACTGGATGAAATAAGAGAAGATATTGAATCTGTTTTAAAAACCATTATCGAGGAGATATAATCCCCAGGGTCAGGCTTGGCTTGTTGGCTTATTATTCAAATAAGCCAACAAGCCAAGCCCGACCCCGTTATATTAAAGTCTTATGGAATTATCGGTACAGCAGCAGGATGCAGTAAATCATACCGGCTCCCCGGCACTTGTTGTTGCGGGAGCCGGTTCAGGTAAAACCAGAACCTTAACAGCCAAGTTTTCACACCTTGTGAATCTGGGCCATGATCCTAAAAGGATTCTTACCATCACCTTTACCAACAAAGCTGCCGGCGAGATGAAATCTCGGCTTATTGAGATGACAGGGCTTGGTTTTCAAAGCTTTCAATGGGTGAGAACCTATCATTCAGCCTGCCTGATGATTTTAAAACGTCATTGTGAGAAAGCAGGATATGCATCACCCATACTGGTGTTTTCAGTCTACCAGCAGCAAAAACTGGCCAAAGAACTCTGTGTAAAAAATAATATTGAAAAAAAACATGCCAATAAAATTTTATCCGCTATTTCAAGGGCTAAAAATTTTGGGAACCCAGGAAAATATTTTGATTTAAAACCCGGATTTTTCAATATCAAAATGGAAGATCTCTTTACGCAATATGAAAACCGTTTAAAAGAAATGAACAGTGTGGATTTTGATAATATCCTTTTGAAGACAAGGGATTTATTAAGAGATCATGCAGAAATCCGTGAGTATTACCGAAAGTATTTTTCCTATATTCTTGTGGATGAATATCAGGATACCAATAACCTTCAGGAAGAGTTAACCAATCTGCTTTTGGGCGAACACCAGAATCTTTTCTGCGTGGGAGATGACTGGCAGGCGGTTTATGGCTTCCGGGGATCCAATGTAAACCATTTTTTAGGGTTTCCTGATAAATACAAGAATTCAAAAATTTTCAGGCTTGAGGAAAACTATCGATCTGCAAATGAAATCGTCCAGGTGGCAAATGATTTAATTGATTATAACCCTGATAAGATGGATAAGAAGTGTTTTTCCAAAAAAAAAGGCGGTGTGGTTGAAATTTATGATTTTATGTCGGATTTTTATGAAGCTGAATGGGTTGCGAAAAGAATTAAGGGATTAAACCGAAAGGGACAGGGTATTGGTTTTGATAAAATAGCAGTGGTGTACAGAACAAAATTTTGTTCTCTTCCTTTTGAAAAAATTTTCAGAGCATACCAGATACCTTATAGTTTGAAAGGCTCACAGGGATTTTTTGAAAGAATGGAAATTCTGGATATTAATTCCTACCTGAGTGCGGCATTCTTTTCCAATGATGATGTTTCGTTTGAACGGATTGCCAATACACCCAAAAGGGGCATCGGGCCGGCAATGATTAAAAGAATAGCAGACATAAGAACAGAAGGGACAAGTCTTCAGGATGCCGCAAGAATCATGGTCAAAGATCGGGTGTTAAGCAAAAAGATTCATGAAAATCTTTCACAGGTTCTTGAGATTCTGGATGAAATAACGGATATGGCACCTGCCCGGGCCATGGAAATTGTTATAGAAAGAACTAACTATTTTGAATATCTGGAGAAAAAAACAAAAACAAAAGCAGAGTTTGTTTCAAAAAAAGAAAACATTGAACAATTGATTTATACGGCAAGAGCCAAGGATGATCTTTTGGAATATCTTGAAGAGGCAGCCTTGATCAGAGAAGACAAGGATGATGAGGATGATCTTGATTCATCCGGGGTCTCCCTTCTCACCATTCATTCAGCCAAAGGACTGGAATATGATACCGTATTTATTGTGGGATGCGAAGAGCGCCTCTTTCCCCATTGGCGGTCAATTGATGCGGGAGATAATGCTGTTTTCGAGGAAAGGCGCCTGATGTATGTGGCAATGACACGGGCTGAAAGATTTTTATACCTGACACATGCCAGTTACAGGAAAGGTGAATTTGCAACACCAAGCCGGTTTATTGGTCAGATTCAAGAATGTTTGTCCTGATTCCTACACATCATAAAGGGATATTTATAACCCTGTTTTTTGCCATGTTTACAACCGTTACAGGAGTGGGAATCGTTGTGCCGCTTCTTCCTGTCTATGCCAATGATCTGGGGGCTACCGGGATGTATGTGGGGATGATATTTGCCTCCTTTTCTATTTCCAGAACCTTTCTTTTACCTGTTTTCGGAAGATTGTCCGATCAAAAAGGTCGAAAACCCTTTATTATAGGCGGCTTGGCTGCTTATACATTGATTTCTATCGCCTTTGTGTTTTCTGAAACTGTGGAAACATTGATTCTGTTAAGGTTTATTCAGGGGGCCGCATCTGCCATGATTATGCCGGTGGTTCAGGCATATGTGGGGGAAATAACACCCGAAGGCTCGGAAGGATATTCTATGGGATTGTTTAACCTATCCATGTTTTTAAGCCTGAGCCTGGGACCTTTGATGGGAGGCGGGATCAAAGATATCTGGTCTCTGGATGCTGCGTTCATCTGTATGGGTCTATTGTCAGGTATTGGCCTTTTTTTATGCTTTTTTTTTTTACCGCCTGTCTCCAGAGAAAAAATAAAAAACAAACACCATAAAACGATGTCATGGTCAAATTTTTTAAAAGACAAAGATATTATTGCTATTTTTATTTTCCGATATGCTTATACAGCCTGTATCGGAGTGATATGGTGTTTTCTTCCGGTATTTGCAGATACTGAATTTGGTCTTTCCAGTTCATTGATCGGTGTGCTGGTCATGCTGGGGGTGTTTGTATCAGGACTGCTTCAGCTTCCCATGGGATATGCTGCAGACAGAACAAATAAAATGATATTGATCCTATCCGGTGGCATCATTTCAACCATTGGGATGGTCTTGCCGTTCTGGGCATCTTCTTTTTATGATCTGGTGATTGCCGTTTCAATATTTGGCGTCGGCGGCGGTATTTCCATGCCGGCAATCATGGCGTATGCAGTCATTAAGGGGGATGAGAAAAAAGCCATGGGATCAGTCATCTCCGTCATAACCGTTGCTCACAGTCTGGGGATGCTGACAGGCTCACTGGTGGCCGGGTTTGCCATGGATTATTTAAGCTTAAGGCTGTCTTTCCCCTGCGGAACTCTCATCATGCTCACCGGAACCCTTGGTTTCTGGATAGTAGTGGACAAGAAAACTTTTATAAAACCAGCCCTATGAATACTTATGGCTTCCTTTAACTCGGCCAAAGATTTTACCGGCAAAACGGCCATCATTCCATCATTTTAATTTTTATCCAGCACTTCCCGTATTTTATGGGAAAGATCCTTCATCACAATCGGCTTCAATAGAAAGCCCTTAATGCCCAGAGATGCCGCCTTTTCTTCAGACATGGTTTCACTGAACCCGGTGCAGAGCAGTATGGGGATATCGGAGCGTATTTCGGTCAACGCAACGGCCAGTTTGTCCCCCGGCATGTTTGGCATTGCCAGATCAGTGATGACCAGGTCAAACTTGTCGGGATTATCCCAAAAAGTCTCAAGGGCTTTAGTGCTGCTGTTACATGAGGTAACTTTATACCCCAAGCGTTCTAAGACCTGCTTTTCCATTGCAATGATGACCTTTTCATCATCAATCAGTAAGATTCGCTCTGTTCCGGTCCGGACAGGGTCTTCAGGTTGGGTACGCTGTTTTTCAGAAGCAGTTTTTTCTATGGGGAAATAGACGTTGAATTGTGTTCCTTTGCC
>JAFCZY010000108.1 GCA_019314105.1 Deltaproteobacteria bacterium | reverse complement strand
TCAGGTTGTTTCCCTTGTGCCGTCAGTTACTGAAATTCTTTTTAGGATCGGGGCAAAAGATTTTGTTAAGGGCATTACCTACCACGATATAACCCTTGCCGGTGCTGCGGACAACCAAATTGTCGGGGGATTTTTTCTGCCGTCCATTGATAAGATTGAAGACATTAACCCGGATATGATAATTCTTTCTTCGATTCACAAAGATGTTATTGAAAGATTTAAGAATACAGAGTGCAACTTATTTATTTTTCAAAATGATACCATTGCCAATTCTTATAAAACCATCGCAACTTTGGGCAAACTATTTGATCGGGAGAAACAGGCGCAAAAGATCATTGAAATAAACAAGGCTGAGATAAATCATATCAAACAAAAATTAGCCAAAATTAATAATTTAAGAAAGAAGCGGGTTATACGGCTCATGGGAAGAGAGACGATCATGACCCCGGGCAGTACGTCCTTTCAAAATGAGATCATACGTGCTGCCGGAGGCATTCCGCCTGATTTCGGCAAAAAAGGAAATATTGTAAGTGTTACCAAAGAAGAGTGGGTGGCATTTAATCCCCAGGTCATTTATGGGTGTGGCCCAGACAAGGAAGCGGCAGAAAATTTTTTTTCCAGACCCGGGTGGAAAGATGTGGATGCCATAAAAAACCACCAGATTTATTATTTCCCCTGTGACCTGACCTGCAGAGCCTCCACCCATACCGGGTATTTTGCATCCTGGCTGTCTTCCGTTATTTATACCAAAGAATTTTCAAATCCTGAAAATGATACCCGCCCCACGGGTATTCATCGTTCAAAACCCGTTGAAATAGACCTTGAATATATTAAATCGGCTGCCATTGCCTACAGCAATATTTATGATTTTGAGAACAAAACCCTGATCATTGATTTTAAATCTCCCCAGTCAATTGTATCAACTCTTGAAGGCGGGCGGGACAATATAATGAGTGTCGGCAATCATTTTTCTCCTCCTCCCACATGGGGACCCGGTCATAACTCAGGCATTGACCATATCAACACCTCTATCTTAAAGGCGGTGCAACGCCGGAAAGAGACCACTTCATTTTTAATTACCGGTGCGGATATGGATAACCTTTCCATTCAATCTCAGACCTATAAAGACATGAAGGTTTATGCCCTTGTAACTGCCGGTGTTATGGGCAATGCCGTAAGAATGTCAAAGGATATGGGTGCTTTTTATGAGCCCGGCACAATTAATATTATTATTTTAACCAATATGAAGCTGTCCAAAAGAGCCATGACCCGTGCCATCATATCGGTAACGGAAAGCAAAACAGCGGCCCTTGAGGATATGGATATCCGATCCAGTTATACCCCTTTGATAAATGAAGCCACCGGCACCGGTACCGATAATATTCTTGTGGTGCAGGGTTCTGGTAGGGAAATCGACAATACCGGCGGGCATACAAAAATGGGCGAGCTGATGGCTAAGGCAGTTTATGCAGGTGTTAAAGAAGCTGTTTTAAAACAGAATGGTATCCTTGCCAAACGCAATGTTTTTCAGCGCTTGAAAGAGAGAAAAATAAGCCTGTACCAGTTGATGACAGGGGCAAATTGCGGGTGTGAAGAAAACCGCAGCGATTTTGCAGCCTTAGTGGAACAATTGCTTCTTGAGCCTGAATATGCAGCATTTATTGAATCCTCCTTGGCCATCAGTGATGAATATGAGAAAGGATTGATCAAAAACTTAACTTCGTTTAATATGTGGTGTAAAAAAATTGCCACTCATATTGCCGGAGTTGATATTAAAGAAATAAAAGATATGATTTCAGATGACAGTTTGCCCATCACCCTAAAAACAGCGCTTGACGCCATTCTAACAGGCGCTCAGGCGCGGTTGAATCGAAAGGAGGAAACGACTGCCATCCCTCAAAGGGTGATTTCTTTATCTCCCATTATTACGGAAACCATATATCTTTTAAACGCCCAGGATTTGCTGATTGCCGACACCACCTATTGTAATGTTCCGGAAGAAGCAAAATTCAAAGAAAAAATCGGGTCGGTGATCCAGATGAATGTTGAAAAAATTATCAGTCTGCATCCGGATCTGGTTATTGCAAGTCCGCTTTCAAGGGGAAAGCAGATAAAAATTTTAGAAAACCAGGGTATTAAGGTAATAAGAATAGAAAACCCGCAAACTTTCCCTCAAATGTGCGACATTACAATGAAAATAGGCAAGGTTCTGGGGCAGGCAGATATAGCGAAAAAAATAGTCAAACGTGCTGTAAGAGAAGTTGAAACGATTAAGCTTAAAACAGCTCATCTTCCTAAAAAAAAGGTATTTATCCAGATCGGCATGAAACCCCTGCATTCTGCCAATAAAGAGACATTTATCAATGAATATATCAACTATGGCGGAGGAATCAATATTGCTGAAAATGAAAAGTCAGGAATCTACAGCAGGGAAAAAGTCCTTAAGGAAAACCCGGACGTTATTTTAATCGCAACCATGGGAACATCCAAAAAAGCCGGAGAAATTGAAAAACAGCGGTGGATAAAATTTGGTTCCTTGACTGCCACAAGAAACAACCGTATTTATGTTCTGGATCCTGAACTTATCTTAAGTCCGACACCGGTTACCTTTGCAAAAGGGTTAAAACAGGTTTTATCTTTAATCCATCCCACTGTTGATTTAAACTCTATTGCTGATTTAAACTCCGGGACAGATTTAAAAAAATGAAACAAAACAAGATAAAGTACTGGTCCATTATTTTAATCCTGCTTATCCTCATATTGATATTTGTCAGCCTTCTGTCCTTATGCGTCGGCAGTGCAGGTATCCCGTTAAAAGATATCCCTCATATTCTTTTTTACGATAAAGGCAGCGCTGACCATAGTATTCTTTTAGGCATACGACTGCCAAGAATCATATTGGGTCTTTCAATCGGAGGCGCTTTAGCTCTTGCAGGTGCCCTGCTCCAGGGAATATTCAAAAACCCCCTGGTTGAACCGTATACGCTTGGCATTTCAGGAGGGGCTTCTCTTGGTGTCTGCATCAATATACTTTTTAAATTTTACAGCAAAATAGGTATTATTGCATACCCCCTGTCAGGGTTCTTAGGCGCAAGTCTTGTCATTTTTCTTGTTTACTATTTAAACAACAAGACAAGGGATATCCGGTCAAACCGGATGCTTTTAACCGGTGTGATGATCTCTTATGTTGCCTCATCCCTGGTCATGCTGCTCATGGCCATCTCAAAAACGGATGATCTTCAAAATATTGTCCTCTGGATCATGGGGTCTCTTGACGAACCCAACCCGGTTTTAATAAAAATGGCGCTTTTCGGCTCCCTTGCAGGGCTTGTTTTCTCATATTTTTTCTGCTTTGACTTAAATGCCCTGCTTCTGGGTGAAGATGAAGCAGCAAACTTAGGGGTCAATACCACCCGAACCAAAAAATATTTATTTATCATTGCATCTTTTTTAACGGGATTAAGTGTATCTGTTGCCGGGATCATCATGTTTGCAGGGCTTATTGTTCCTCATTTCATGCGTATGATAGCAGGGCCCGACCATAGAATCCTTCTGATCAGTTCATTTCTAGCTGGTGCTGCTTTTTTAGTTCTATGTGATGTGATTGCAAGGGTCATCATATCTCCCCTTGAACTCCCCGTAGGGGTTATAACGGGTATCATCGGCGGTATTATTTTCATCTGGGCACTTTCAAGAAAACAGGTGACTTTATGACCCATCCCCTCACTATAAAAAACCTCAGCTTTAGATACCATAAAAAAACCATACTAAAAAATATTTGTTTTTCAACAGATCCGGGTGAATTTGTTTCAATCATTGGCCCCAATGGCTCTGGAAAAACAACGCTGATAAAAATCATTTCAAAAATAAACAAACCTGAAAAAGGCAATATTTATATAAAAGGAAACGATATTCAAACAATGTCAAACCGGGAATTGGCCAGACATATCGCAGTTGTCATGCAGTCAGTTGAACCGGTTTCCATGAGTGTTGAAGAATATGTCCTTTTAGGAAGGCTGCCCTTTTTTAAAAAATATCAATTCTTTGAAACCGCCAAGGACATTAAACTTGCCCATAAATATATGGAACTTACCGGTATTTTAAAACTTAAAGATGAATCCATCAATAAAATAAGCGGCGGCGAAAGACAACTGGCTGCCATTGCCAGGGCCTTAACCCAGGAACCCATGCTTCTTCTTCTTGATGAACCCACATCTCATCTTGATATTACACACCAGATTCAAATTCTCGAATTGATAAGTTCTCTTAAAAAGACGCTCTGCCTCACTGTACTGATAGTTCTTCACGATTTAAACCTGGCAGCGGAATACTCTGACAGGCTTGTTTTACTCAATGGGAAAAATGGAGGGATATATCAAACCGGAACCTGCGAACAGGTTCTTTCTGAACAATCAATACAGGAAGTATACAATACAAACGTAAGAATTCAAAAAAATCCTGTGTCAAAAAGACCCTGTATATTTCTTATCAGCCAAAACGCTTTAAATAAAGAGGAGAATATAATCTTATGATGGTAATATTTCATAACGGTGGACCCATCATGTATCCCTTGCTGTTATGCTCAATAATTACGTTGACCATTATCATTGAGCGAAGTTTTTTCTGGATTGGGATTGGCATGCAAAAAAATCAGAAACTTGTGGATGAAGTTTTAATGCTTACCGGGAAAGGGGAGTGGGATCTTGTTCGGCAAAAGGCCTCAGGCTCTCAAAATTATGTCATCCGAATGATCATAAGCGGTATTCTTCATCGTGAATATTCTTTGATCAAGGCTATGGAATCATCAGCAGCAGACGAAATAAACCGAATGCAAAGGTTTATGGGTGTGCTTGACACCATGATCACCGTTGCCCCGCTTATGGGCATCCTGGGTACTGTTATGGGTATCATTACTTCATTTGATATGCTGGGAGCAACAGGGGTTGAAAACCCCCAAGCGGTAACCGGAGGGATTGCCCAGGCCTTGATAACAACTGCAACAGGCCTGTCTATTTCCATCATAACGGTTTTCCCCTACAACTATTTTAACTCAAGAATTAAGCGTGCGGCAGGCATCATGGAAAAATATGCCACCAGCTTTGAAATTGTTTATGAACAGATCTTAGCTGTCAAAACAAATATCCCGGAAGAAAAAAAATGAAATTGCGCTTACCTGAAAACAATAAAATCAGGATTGAGATGCTTCCCTTAATTGATGTTGTTTTCCTCCTTCTGGTTGTTTTTATCTATACCATGCTCTCCATGGCCGTACATAAAGGCATGCCGGTCTCTTTGCCTGAATCCGCTGCTGTCAAACCTGAAAAAGATATAGTTCTGTCAGTCACCATAAATAAAAATAATTTTATTTATGTTAACAAAGAGCCTGTGGATCTGGAACACCTGACCCATATTCTTGAGCAAAAGGCAAAAAAAGAAAAAAAACCGGAGGTTCTTCTTTTTGCAGATAAAAATATTTCCTATCAACATCTTTTTAAAGTTCTAGACAGAATCAGGCAGGCCGGATTGAATCAGATTTCCTTACAAGCTGACCCTGAAGATCAAAATTAATGATGGGCCGTATTATACTATCTGCTGTAATTGCCATAGGGTTTCATATCGCCCTGATGGTATTAATTCCCTCCATAATGAAAAAAAATAATGAAATTTTACCCCCTGAAATCAAATCGGTTACGGTCACCCTTTCCTACAGGCAGCCTGTTATCAAAAAAACCAAACCAGTTCTTGAAAAAAAAAACCCAGTTAAATTCCCCAAAAAGACACACCGAAGCAAACCGGTCATTCACAAAAAAAAAGAAGTGGTGAAGAAGCCATTACCCCCTGTTAAGACTGTCCCCCCTGTTAAGACAGATACGGCTGAAATCATACAGGTTCAAGCAAAAAAAGAACAAAATCTTACAGATCAACCCGCCCTGAAAAAAAGAAGGTCTCAAAAAAAAGAAACCATCAAACAAGCACATATTAAATTTGCAATACCGCTTTACAAAAAGAATGCCTTGCCTGCTTATCCCGTTATCGCCCGGAAAAGAGGGTATCAGGGGATTGTCGAACTAATGGTATTGGTTTCGGAAAAAGGAAGCGTTTCCTCTTTAAAGATTTTCAACTCAAGTGGCTATAAATCCCTTGATCGCCAGGCGGTTAAAACTGTTAAAAGCTGGCTCTTTGAACCCGGTAAAAAAAATGGCAGGCCCCAGGAAATGTGGGTACGAATTCCTGTTAAATTTGAACTCAAATAATTTCATAGTCATTAGGCTATGTTTATCTTGACAAATCCAGGGGGTAAGTATATTATTACGAGTTTTTAAAAATGCAAAAAGTATTGAGATAATTA
Organism: Deltaproteobacteria bacterium; assembly: GCA_019314105.1. Taxonomy (GTDB): domain Bacteria; phylum Desulfobacterota; class Desulfobacteria; order Desulfobacterales; family Desulfobacteraceae; genus Desulfobacula. Next base: position 293 of record JAFCZY010000108.1, on the reverse strand, counting down.
AGGAGAGTTTAAAATGTACGCAGTTATCAAAACCGGAGGAAAACAATACAAGGTTCATGAAGAACAGATACTGAAAGTTGAAAAACTTGAAGGTACCGAAGGTTCTCAAATTGAATTTGATGACATCCTCATGTATTCAGATGGTGAAACCATCACCCTTGGAAGCCCAAATGTTGAAAATGCATTGGTCAAAGCGCATATCCTTGACCAGGGAAAGGGCAAAAAGACATTGGTATTCAAGTATAAACGTCGTAAAAAAAAAAAAAAAATGAGAGGCCATAGACAGGATTATA
>JAFCZY010000107.1 GCA_019314105.1 Deltaproteobacteria bacterium | reverse complement strand
AATATATATGGCACATACTACAGAAATGCTTCGGCAGAGGTGAGGGGTGATGCTTTGGCGGGTTTAAATTGCTGTGGGAGGCACGATGCTGGGAGCAGCGATTTTACCTCGTAGCCGGGCATGGATGTCCAGTGGAGGTCTGCTTGCCTTGCAATGAGCGGATTGTTTGTGATTTTTGTAAAAGTTTAAAAGGCCTGGTATGTTAAAATGGCGGACTGTTTGAGGACATATTTGCCCGCAGTTTCCGCCGTTAAATGAAAGGCCTTTTTAAACTTTAAAAAATCGTTCAGGCACTATCGAGTGTAAGGTAAACAGACCGGAAACGGGTATTGGTTAGAATTCTTCCAGGGGTTTTAAAGATTGTGCGAAATGGCAAAGAGTGCTTACAAACTTGCTATCTCTGCCAGTGGAAGGTTGATTGCCTTGCGGGAGCATATGGATCTTTGCTTACAAACTCTTGATTACTATAGCGATTAAACCGCCATGGTGTTTGAGCAAAGAATGAGCGAGTTCATGGCGGTCAGCGAAGGTAATCCTATAGCTTGTGGCAATGTCCATCCAGCGGACGCAAGGGGATCAGCCTGGAACGGGTTGTGGTAAATTTTCATGGTAAATATCCAGTTCAACTCTGGAGACTTGCTCTATAATGATCAAATTTTTAAACAATTTTTGCCGGCAGTTGATAATCTTAACGAACATGCCGGTATTACATCCTTGAGAAACCACCTGTTGATTATAGATAATTTGACTGCTTATTGACTAACTGTTAAGTATAGCAACTTTTTTTAAAAACATAAGACAAAAAAAATGATGGATCAAAAAAACAATTCTTTTTTGCTCAAATACTTTCCCGCACTGATAAGCGGCATGGCTTTAACGCTCTGCTTTCCTAAGGCAGGACTCTCATACCTTGCTTTTTTTGCCCTGGTTCCGTGGCTTGTATCCATCCAGTCGATGACATCAAAAGAGTCGTTTTACAGCGGTTTTATTGCAGGATTTTTCTTTTTTTTAACCCTTATTTACTGGATTGTCCCAACTGTACATGTATATGGCGGGCTTCACCCGGTTCTTGCAATTTCCACACTCATCCTTTTATGTTTCTACCTTGCTCTATATCCAGCGATTTTTGCCTTTCTTTTAAAAAAGATAGATCAAAAATCCTGGTTCTCGCCCTTATTGGCATCCTGCCTCTGGACGGCTCTTGAGTATATCAGAACATATGCATTCACAGGCTTTTCATGGGGGGGGTTGGGATACAGCCAGTATTCAAATCTTTCATTGATTCAGATTGCTGATTTTTCAGGGGTTTACGGGGTATCCTTTCTCATTGTTCTCATCAATTATCTTCTGGCAGTCATCTGGACGACGGGGGTTAAAAAAAATCTGCGAAAAAAACTATTTCTACCGGTTATTTATACGATCATCCTGAGCGCAGGCGTTCTTTTTTACGGCAGCCAAAAAATCAACACCATCGATTCTCAAATTAAAGCCGCACAAAAAACAAATATTTCTATTGTTCAGGGCAATATTAAACAGAATTTAAAATGGAATGATGCATTTAAGGCCCGGACGATAGAAAAATATATCCATCTTTCCCGTGCTGAATCAAAAAGGGCGGATTCAAAAAAAGCTGACCTTGTGATATGGCCGGAAACTGCTCTGCCGTTTTATTACGGGTTTGACAGGCAGTTGTCAAACCAGGTGGATCAATGTGTGCGATCATTAAAAACAAACTTTCTGATCGGAAGTCCTGCATTTGAATATGATAAAAATCAGATCAAATTTTACAATCGGGCTTACATGCTGAACCGGTTTTCCATTGTTACAGGAACCTATGATAAACACCACCTGGTGCCGTTCGGAGAATATGTTCCTCTGGGAAACTATCTGACATTTTTAGGAAAAATCACTGCCCAGGCAGGAAATTTTTCCATTGGTGATAAAACATTTACGCCTTTGGAGTTCAATCATCATAACCTGAAGGTCACACGCAAAACAGGGGTGCTCATCTGCTTTGAAATTCTCTTTCCGTCCATTGCATCCAAATTTGTAAAAAACGGGGCGGATATCCTCATCACCATTACCAATGATGCCTGGTTTGGGCATACATCGGCAGCTTTGCAGCATTTTTCCATTGCTGTATTCCGAGCTGTTGAAAACCATAGAACTGTTGCAAGAGCTGCAAATACAGGAATTTCAGGTTTCATCGATCCCAAGGGGAAAATCCTTGAAAAAACCGACTTGTTCACAGACCAGACCATTACGCGACAAGTCCCTGTCTTGAACCGGATTAGTTTCTATACAAAATATGGAGATATTTTTGCCATCAGTTCAATCGTTGCAATCTGCTTTGCTTTTATGTTAAAAGGGTTTAGAAAAAAAAGTTGAGGAGAAATCAAAATGAGTGTAGAATTAAAACAAAATATTCAAGCCCTATATGCCAAAACCGATAAACTCAAGGAGTATCTTTGACCTGCCTGTAAAGCAAAAACGCCTCCGAGAACTTGACCATATTGTTGCTCAGAAAAACTTCTGGAATGATTCAGACAAAGCAACCGATCTTTTAAAAGAAAGAACGTCCCTTTCAAATCTTCTGGAAACATGGGAAAACATTTATAAAAACATTGAAGATGCAGATGTTCTTTTAGAACTTGCCCATGAAGAATCGGATAAAGACAGTGAAAATGAAGTGGCTGCCCTTTTATCTACACTTAAGAAAAAAATTAAAAAGTTCTCTATTCAGATCACTCTTGACGGTGAAGACGATGCAAGAGATGCCCTTGTTTCCATCAATGCCGGTGCTGGGGGAACAGATTCTCAGGATTGGGCTGAAATGCTGTTTCGCATGTACACCCGCTGGATTGATAAAAAAGGATATAAATATCAGATTATTGATTATCAACCAGGAGATGAGGCCGGGATTAAAGGGGCGACCCTTCTTGTTTCCGGGGAAAACTGTTACGGGTTTATGAAAGTTGAATCCGGAGTTCACCGCCTTGTCAGGATATCTCCCTATAATGCGAGCGGAAAACGCCATACATCATTTGCCTCGGTATTTGTTTATCCTGAAATAAAAAATGAAATTAAAATCGATATTGATGAATCAGACTTAAGAATTGATGTGTATCGGGCCAGTGGTGCTGGCGGACAGCATGTGAACAAAACCAGCAGTGCGGTCAGGATCACCCATCTGCCCACTGGAGTAGTGGCTCAATGCCAGCAGGAATCCTCTCAGCACCGCAACAAAGAGATTGCGTTTAAGGTTTTAAAATCAAGGCTTTACCAGATTGAAAAAGAAAAGCAGAACAAAAAAATGCAAACGCTTCACGATGGCAAAGATGATATTGCCTGGGGAAGCCAGATCCGATCCTATGTTCTTCACCCCTACAGGATGGTTAAAGACCATCGAACAGACTTTGAAATGGGGGATGTAGACAGAGTTCTGAATGGCGATCTCGACCCGTTTATTGAAGGAGTTTTACTCTCATAAAAAAATGGACCCGCTCTTCATCATTGAAAAATTTTATACGCCCGGTACAAAATCTTACCAGATTCTTGTTGAACACAGTCAAATTGTTACTGAAAAAAGCCTTGAAATTGCCAAAACTTTGACGCATCTAACCCCGGATTTTAACTTTATTAAAAAGGCTGCCATGCTGCATGATATCGGCATCTATCTGACCCGGGCAGATTCTATTGGCTGTAACGGAGAGGTGCCTTATATCTGTCACGGATACCTTGGACGAATGCTTTTGGATGAACAGGGACTGCCCCCTGAATACGGCCTTGTCTGTGAGCGGCATACGGGTGCGGGAATTACAAAAGAAAACATCATATCAAACGGCCTTCCGCTGCCCCAGAGAGATATGGTACCCATCAGCCTTGAAGAAAAAATTGTCTGTGTTGCAGACAAATATCACTCTAAAAATCAAAAAAATGCCGACAAAAAAATAACCACAATTCAAATCATTAAAGAACTTGAGAGAATAAACAAAGATCATGCAAAAAGATTTTCAGTCTGGGCTCAAGAATTTAAGCTCTGAAGAGCGTCATATCCTGCAAAAACTCTTTGCCTGGAAAGATGTTGCTACTTCTTTGTCCCAATTTAGAACCATAAAAGACCGGGCAATGAAAATGGGATGGAATAATTCCGGTCCTGTCCAGGAAAGCCATACTTTAAAAATTATTATTCAACACCTGGAAAGAGAACTTATCCTTCGGCTGAAAAAATAAAAACACTCAACTTTATAGTTGTTCAAATCGATAAGGACTGCCCTTTTCAAAGGATAAAAATTTTTTCGCGATTGTTTTTTCCCCTGTTGTATAAAAAATGAACTCAGGATCAATAGCATCATTTGACATTAAATCAAATTCGATCAAAAGCCTCTTTGTCTGGGCAGCAACTGCATTGGCAGAATCAATAATGGTTACACTGTTTTTTGTGACTTTTTTAATCATATTTTCCAAAAAGGGGTAATGAGTGCAGCCCAGCACAATCGTATCTACTTTTTTTGCCAGCATAGGCAAAAGGTATTTCTCTAAAAGGCTTTGAGCTTTTTCACTGTTTTGCTCACCTTTTTCAACGAGCTCAACAAGGCCATATCCCGGCTGAACAAATACCTCTATACCACGGGTATATTTTTCAAATGTTTGTTTAAAAAGTCTACCATTAAACGTATTTTCCGTAGCAAGAATTCCTATTTTTTTGCTTTTGGTTTGCATTGCAGCAGGTTTTAAGGCAGGCTCCATTCCAACAAACGGCACCTTATATTTTGATCTAAAACTGTCTATGGCCACAGCAGTTACCGTATTACAGGCAATAACAATCAACTTACAATTGAGTTTAAGAAGAAATTCTACATTTTTTCTGGCCAGAGAAAGCGCCTCATCCTTTGGTTTGGATCCATATGGACAATTGCCGCTATCTGCAAAATAATTGATAGATTCACAAGGAAGAATTTTTTTGATTTCCTTTAAAACAGAAAGCCCGCCGACACCGGAATCAAAAATACCTATGGGATGTTTATGTATGATTATTTCTTTTTCCAAATTAATTTATAGACCCTCGTATAAAGAATAAAAATAGGCCTGAAAATGGCGTCAGCCATTTTCAACACCTTATTATCCCAGGCAGTGTAGCTGACTGGGGGCTGCAATCGCAGCGATTGCAGCGTTTCGAGACATTTGCCTTTTAAAGCTATTTTGGCCATAATAGATGAAAGGCTGCCGGGGTTCGGCTTTGAGACCCTGAGGCCATGTCCTCTTGCAAAGACTGCCGATGCCGGTTTATTACACTTACCGCTTGATGTGCGCATCTGCACTGATTTAGCTGCGAGGCCGTGTTCTGTCGGCGTCACCCCCAATTGAGCAGCTCCATTTAACTGGAGAGGAATATTATAAAAATGTGGACATTGGGAATTGATATTGCAAAACGCAAGCATGTTGCGACATTGTTGGATGATGATGGAAAAAAAGTATTTAAAAATCTTACCGTAACGAACACTATGGATGGGGTAAATATGCTCCTTGGAAAGCTCAAAGAAACGGATAATTCCAAAAAAAACTTGCTTATTGGCATGGAAGCTACCGGACATTACTGGATGACACTTTATCATTACCTTGCTAACACTGGATTCCAGGTTAGACTGATTAATCCATTGATAACGGCTGCAAGACGCAATATGGGCATAAGGGGAACCAAAACCGACTCTGTGGATGCTCAGCTGATTGCCAAAATTCTGCAGGAGACAGATCTGAAGTTTTCTGCAGTCCCTGATGATGAGGTGCGTCAGTTGCGTAATTGGACTCGGTTGCGCTATGAGTGCAGCCGGACCTTTATTGCTGAAAAACAAAGGTTGATCGGTTTGCTGGATATCGTTTTTCCGGAATATACAAATTACTTTTCTGACATCTTTGGAGTTGCAAGCAGACAGTTGCTTGAAAAGTATCCGACAGCAGATGATATCAAAAAAATTGATATCAGGAAGTTGACCCGGATACTGAAAGAAGCCAGCAAAGGCCGTATGGGACGAGAGCATGCTAAACGGCTTAAAAACGCGGCTAAAAACTCTTTTTCGTTGTCTGCTTCCAATTTGTCCTTTGCACTTGAAATCCGATTTCTTGTTCAACGAATGAATATCCTTTTGGAGCAGATTGAAGAATTGGAAAAACGGATTAAAAAACACATGAAAAAGAGGCAAAAACTGTTGCAGACTATACCTGGTATCGGACCAGTCTGGGCGCCTACTATCCTGGCGGAAATATTGCCGGTTTTTCATCCTGAAAAAAAGAACGGGGCCAGAAAACTTGTCGCAGCTGCAGGACTTGATGTCCGTCTCAATGAGAGTGGAGAAAAGAAAGGTAAAGGCAAAATGTCTAAACGAGGGAGTCGCTACCTGCGCACGGCTGCTATTCAGGCTGCTGAGATTGCCGCTCTGGTAGCAAAGGATCCTATGTTTAGATCTATTTATGAAAAACAGAAGGCAAAGGGGAAGAAACATATGGTAGCTATTAGCCATGTTGCCAATAAAATGCTCCATGTAGTTTTTTCGGTTCTTAAAAACCAGAAACCATATGAGGTTCGCTTTAATCATTGATATTTGGGCTCTGTCCAATTGGGGGTTGACTTTTTACCGCTTGTCTTT
>JAFCZY010000106.1 GCA_019314105.1 Deltaproteobacteria bacterium | reverse complement strand
TCTGAAACCAACACCGCAAGTATCATTGCCATAAAAGACAATACGGTATGGGTTCCTGAATCCGATCATGTGCTGGATGGGGTGACATTGAAATCTGTGTTGACGATTCTGTCGGACAGGGGGTATGATATCCAAAAAAAAAGGATACCCAAAGAGGTGTTTTATTCATATCCCAATATTATATTAACCAATGCATTAATGGGGGCGGTTAAAGTTTTGACCATTGACGGGGAAAAGATAGAACAGGAAAAAGGGATCTGTTCTATGATCAATGAACAGCTTTTTCAACCTTGATTTAATAAAAACCAGGAGGGACTAAACCATTAAAAAAAAATATATCATTATAGTCATATTGTTTCTTGTATTTTGCCTGGCTCACCAGGGAATTGCGCAGGTAAAAGTAAAGCCGGAAATTAAACCAAAGGTTAAAATCGATCATCCGGTTTTCACGTTTGAATCAGTACCGGAAGGATCTCATGTCGTCCATGAGTTTATCATTAAAAATAAAGGAGATTCCCTTCTTACCATAAATAATGTTCTGCCTCCCTGAGGGTGTGACAAACACTCCTTTGACAGGGAAATTCCCCCGGGCGGGGAAGGCAAAATAAAGGTAAGTTTTAAAACCAATGGGTACGGCGGAAAGACCATGAAAAAAGTTATTCGGGTCAAAACCGATGATTCGGAAAAAAGAAAATTTAACCTGGAAAAAAGAAAATTTAACCTGGTTGTCACAGGGCCGGTTGAGAAAGTTGTGGAGATTAATCCTGTATCGGTTTACCTGAAGGGAACCCCCGGTGAAACATTGAAATCCGTTGTAACCATTACCCCTTCTGAAAAATACAAATTTTCAATCCTGGGGATGGAACAAAAGATCAATACAAAGATTAAAGCACAGCTGATGGAACCAAAAGGAGATGAGAAATCCTGGCAGATAAAGATTAAAAGCACATCAGATAAAGCAGATGATTTGTATGATCTGCTGACCCTTAAAACAGACAGCCGGTACCGGCCCACGCTCACCATAAGAGTGTATGCCATTTTTCTTAAAAAACAGAAATCAAAATCTTAAGCTCACAGGACTTTTTTTATAAAAAATAATGATGGATATTTCAAAAATAAAAGCAGTGGTATTTGATTGTGACGGTGTCATGTTTGACACGGCCGTGGCCAACAGAAAATATTATGATGAAGTGTTACAGGCTTTTGGTAAGTCTGCGTTGAATGACGAACAGTTTGTCAATGTTCATATGATGACAGTAAAAGGGGCGATTGAATATCTTTTTCCGGAAATGGATGACCTTTCAAGTGTATATGATCGCCTTGAAAATATCGGGTATAAAAAATTCATTCAGTTTATGTCCATGGAAAAGGGCCTTAAAGAACTCCTCATAAAACTGAAAGACAACGGCTATATCCGGGGAATTGCCACCAACCGGACCAATACCATGGAAAAGGTACTCCAGGATTTTCATCTGGAAGACTATTTTGAAGTGGTAATGACATCCGCAAAAGTCAAAAAACCAAAGCCGGATCCAGAGCAATTGTTGTTAATAATGGAAAGATTTGATCTTCAGCCGGATGAAATTCTTTTTATTGGGGACTCTGATTATGACCGGCAGGCAGCAGTCAGGGCAAAAGTAAGATTTGCGGCATTTAAAAAGCCGGAAATGAACGCAGATTTTAATGTGGATTTAATGGATGAGATCGCGGATGTTTTACAGATAAATGAATAAAATTCTTGACAAATTTGCTAATCATCATTAAGTCTTACATGATTTTTTAGTTTAAAATTTAAGATAAATGTTTGAGTAAACATTTATTAAGGTGGTTAAACATAAACAAGGAGAATGAAGTATATGTCTAAATTAGTAGCCCCTCATGGTGGAAAAGGTCTCGTGATTTGTAAGCTTGAAGGCGCAGAACTTGAAGCAGAACTTAAAAAAGCAGAAGGCCTCAAAAAGATTGAGATTTCTTCCCAGGTTAAAGGCGATCTGATCATGCTCGGTATCGGTGGGTTCAGTCCTCTTAATGGGTTTATGACCAAAGCGGATTGGAAAGGTGTTTGCGCAGATTTCCTCCTTGCTGATGGTACATTCTGGCCGGTTCCGGTAATGCTGGATACAGCCAAAGAAGACGCAGCAGAGATTAATGTCGGTGATGAAATTTCTCTCGAAAGAAATGGTGAAATTTTTGCTACCATGAAAATCGAAGAGAAATTTGAAATGACCGAAGACGAGAAGAAATGGGAATGTGAAAAAGTCTACAAAGGTCATGGTGAAGAGTCTGAAGACGATGTGTTCTGGAAAATTGCCATGGAAGATCATCCCGGTGTTCAGATGGTTATGGCCAGAAAAGAATTTTGTCTTGCCGGTCCTGTAAAAGTTCTTTCCGAGGGAGAATTTCCTGAAAAATTTAAAGGTGTTTATCTGACACCAACAGAAACCCGCGCTCTCTTTGATGAAAAAGGTTGGGCTAACGTTGCTTCCATGCAGCTTAGAAACCCAATGCACAGATCTCATGAGCATCTTTGCAAAATCGCTCTTGACGTATGTGATGGCGTTCTGATCCATTCTCTGATTGGTAACTTAAAACCCGGTGATATTCCGGCAGATGTTCGGATTGAATGTATTGACACCCTGATCAAAGGTTATTTTGTTCCCGAGCATGTTGTCAATGGTGGATATCCCCTTGACATGAGATATGCAGGACCCAGAGAAGGCCTTCTTCATGCAACCTTCCGTCAGAACTACGGGGTCAACAGAATGATCATCGGTCGTGACCATGCGGGCGTTGGTGACTTCTATACCCTGTTTGAAGCACAGGAAATCTTTGATACAATCCCGGCTCCTTCAGAACCAGGCAAAGCCCTGCTTTGCGAACCTTTGAAAATTGACTGGACATTCTACTGCCATAAATGTGACGGCATGGCTTCCATGAGAACCTGCCCCCACGGCAAAGATGACAGGGTTATCCTTTCCGGAACCAAACTGCGTTATGCTCTCGCCAACGACGAAGAAGTGGTTGATCACTTTGGCCGGGAAGAAGTTCTGGTTATCTTGAGAAAATACTATGCATCTTTGACTGAAAAAGTTGAGATTAAACTCCAGAGTCATGCAGAAGGAACTAAAATGTAATTTAATCAGGTCTTTTTTAAAGATAATTATAGTTTAAGAAGATACTATAAGAGGGTTGTCTTTTGGTTAAAGAGGCAGCCCTCTTTTTTTATGTCAGGCCGTTTAAATTTTATGAATTCCAGAAATACGTTCCAGCATATGGGTTAGACGGGTTTCAGATTTTGAAGGGTAAGAATTGTTTCGTAGACTTGTTTTTTGGATACCTTGAATTCTTTTGAAATTTGTTTTGCCAGATCTGATGTGCCGGGACCTCCGGTTGCCAGCCGATCAAGGATGATTTTTTCAAGTTGTCCTTTATCAATGGTTTTTTGTTCCAGCTGACCCTGAACAAACAAGGAACACTCCCCTTTAACAGCCTCTTTTTTCTCCAGTTTTTGAAGAATTTCAGACAGATTTCCCCGGATGTATTCCTCATGGAGCTTGGTGATTTCCCTTGCAAGGCATGCTTTTCTGTCTCCCATGATATTTAACATATTTTTAATAAGGGCTTTAATCCGTTTCGGCGATTCATAAAAAATAAGGGTTGGGGGTTGCTTTTTAAGCGCTTCAAGCGCGTGTCGTTGTTTTTGTTGTTTTTTAGGTAAAAATCCTAAAAACAGGAAAGAATCGGTTGGCAGTCCTGAAACACTTAACCCTGCAATGGCGGCACTGCATCCGGGGATGGGAATGACCCTGATCCCTTCTCCGGCAACGGCTGTCACAAGTTTATATCCCGGGTCTGAAATAGTGGGGGTTCCGGCGTCCGAAATAAGGGCAATGTTCAGACCGTTTTTTAAATGGGTGATGATTTGGGGTGTTTTGTTTGCCTCATTATGCTCATGGCAGGAGATAAGTTTTGTCTGAATGCCATAATGAGAAAGAAGTTTTTTCGAATGCCGGGTATCTTCTGCTGCAATCAGGTCTACCTGTTCTAATACCTTAACGGCTCTAAAGGTGATATCTTCCAGATTTCCCACAGGGGTGGCAACAATGTAGAGGGTTCCGGATGAAGTTTGGTTATCCATTCTAATGCCCCGTTTTAATGAGTCAGGAAAGCATTTTTAATTAAATTAATGTCAAATATACCATTTTTTTCAAGAACTTCAACCACATCGAATCGAACCCTTGAATTCATCTGCTTTTTTTCTTTCAGGTAAAAGGAAGCTCCCAGGATGATCTTTTTTTGTTTTGAAACATTGACCGATTCTCTTGGCAGCCCTTTTTTAAGGCTTCGTCTGGTTTTGACTTCAATAAAACAGATACAGTCCTTGTCTTTTGCAATAATATCTATTTCTGCCATTTTTGTTCGATAGTTAGTCTCAAGAACGGTGAACCCCTGGGCTTGAAGAAAGGATATGGCTGCTGTCTCGCCGCGCTGTCCTAAGCTTTTCCGGTTATCCGGCATGGGTTACCTCTTTTACGCCCTTGAAGGTCCGCCGGTGAACAGGGCAGGGGCCATATTTTAAAATGGCTTCTTTGTGGGCCTTTGTGGGATATCCTTTGTGTTGGATAAAATTATATCGGGGGTATTTTTCATGAAGTTCTTTCATGATGGCATCCCGTGTAACTTTTGCAATAATAGATGCCGCAGCAATGGAAATACTTTTTGAATCCCCTTTGATCACCGCAGTCTGATCAATCGTTATGTCCAGAGTGAATTTACCGTCAATGAGAAGAAAATCCGGGGGTATTGATAAATTTTCAACCGCGCGTCTCATGGAAAGCAGGGAGGCCTGAAGAATGTTGATTTGATCAATCTCATGGTGCGAAGAGAGTCCGATGGCAACACAAATGGCCTGCTTCTTGATCACAGGGAAGAAGGCATTGCGTTTTTTTTCTGACAGTTTTTTAGAATCGTTAATCCCTTTACATGAAAAATCATGGGGCAGGATCACGGCAGCAGACACGACAGGGCCGGCAAGGGGTCCCCTGCCGGCCTCATCAATGCCTGCTATATTCTTGTACCCCAGGGTTTTTGCTTTGTGTTCAAATTGCCACATGAGCTCTCCCTGAAAGGCGGTTTAAGCAAACCGTTTTTCTTTGATCCTGGCTGCTTTACCACGGAGGTTTCTAAGATAGTAGAGTTTGGACCTTCTGACCCGGCCCCGGGTTACCACTTCAATTTTATCAAGGACAGGGGAATAAAGCGGGAATATTCTTTCAACACCGATACCGCCGGAAATCTTTCTGACGGTAAAACGGGCACCGACATATCCTTTTGTTTTTTTAATTACCACGCCTTGGAATATCTGGATACGCTCTTTCTCACCTTCCTTTATTTTTACATGTACTTTTACTGTGTCACCTGAGGTGAAGTCAGGGATATCAAGACGTATCTGCTCTTTTTCTAATTTTTCGATCATGTTAGTCATTTGTTTCTCCTAAAGTCCTTCCTTTTTTGGCAGACATAGATATGTAGTCTACCTGCCATTTGTAATTCTGTCTAAATATATTGATGCCGCAGACCTGACAGAAAGATGATTATAATCCATGTTCCCATAAATCGGATCTAAAATAAAATCACATGTATCAATCAGTTCATCTGCCAGCCCCCATGCCGTTCCAAAAACAAGAACATGGGACGCTTTGTCTTTAAGTTTTTGTTTTAACACACTTGTTGTTATTGAGCCGGGCGTTACTTTTGCACTTGTGGCGAAGGTCACAACCGGTTCCTTTCTTTCCTGTTCAATCGAGTGGATTGCATCCTCAAAGGTTTTTGCCACCCGGATAAGCTCAAGTGCTTTTTTTCTGTCCGGGTTGAGTTTGCCGCCCACTCCTTTTGTCCAGTGTTCAATCACCTCTGTGGCAAGTCTTGCCTGATCTTCATAAGGGGTTACCACATAAAATCCCTTTATCCCAAAGGTGATGGATGCCCTTGCAATATCATGCAAGTCTATGGTTGTCAGGGCTGATCCAATGACCTGTCTTTTTTTGTTCATCACCGGATAATGGATCAATGCCACATAAAAATTATTCTCTAACAAGGGTTTCCAACTCCTGACACCATTGTTTTATTATCTTTTTTTCTTCTGCATTCAATTTGGTCTTTTTGAAAAGATCCGGTCGTTTCAAAAATGTGTACTGAAGAGAAGATTTTTCCCTCCACTGGTTGATCTTTCCATGGTTCCCGGACAATAACACCTCGGGAACCTTTACCCCTTCAAAGTCCTCAGGTCTTGTATATTGTGCATATTCAAGTCGATCATCCGTAAATGAATCTGATTTTGCAGATTCACAACTTCCCAGAACACCCGGGATTAATCTGGTTATTGAATCAATAATGACCATGGATGCTAGTTCTCCGCCGGTCATGACATAATCCCCAATGGAGATTTCTTCATCAACAAGTGTGGTGGTTATCCGTTCATCAATCCCTTCATACCTTCCGCAGACAAAAATAAGCCCCTTGTTCCGCAAGGCAAGTGCCATGGCTTTTTCTTGGTTGAACCGGGTTCCCTGGGGGCTCATTAATACAACCGGTGTGTCAGGCGTTCTTCTCTTGGCAGCTAAAATAGCAGCCTGTAAGGGTTCCGGCTTCATTATCATTCCGCTTCCACCGCCATAGGGCCGATCATCCACCGTATGATGCCGGTCGGTTGAAAAATCCCTGATATTAATGCAATTGCCTGTGATCAGTTTTTTTTCAATCCCTCGTGAAATCATGCCATGCTCAAAAAAAGAGCTGACCAGGTCCGGGAACAATGTCAATACCGTAAAGTCCATTAATTATCCATTAATTATCCGGCAATAATTCCGGGGGCAATGTTGTTTTTACTATCTTTTTCTCAATATCAACTGATGTAACAAAGTGTTTATGCATCGGCACAAGCGTTTCCCGATTTTTGTCAGTGACCACCAGCACGTCATTTGCACCCGTTGGAAAAATATCCGTTATTTTGCCGATAACTCCTTTTCGATGATCAACCACATCAAGCCCCAAAAGATCTTGCCAGTACCAGGTATCTTCTGCCGGTTCCGGCAATTGATTCCGGTCAATGAGGATCTCTTTTTCGATAAGATCCTCAGCAAGGGTCCGGTTGTTAACGCCATCAAGAGAGAGCAAAACTCCTTTTTTATAGGCCATTGCCTTAAGGATGATATAGGGTTTTCCCACGTCTTTTCCTGATTTTAAAAGAACGGTTTTCCCGGGGTGAAAGGTGTCTATGGAGTCTGCAAAGGACCAGACCTTAAGCGTACCATCAAGCCCGTGAACTCCGGTTACCCTGCCTATGGTAAACGAAGTCGTTTTGTTCATACCTTATTCAATAATCTCAAGA
>JAFCZY010000105.1 GCA_019314105.1 Deltaproteobacteria bacterium | reverse complement strand
CATGATGCAAAGGGTTGAATCATTGATACGGGCGGGGGTGGATGCCATTGTAATTGACACGTCCCATGGCCATTCAAAAAATGTGATAGATGCGATCAAAAAAATTAAAAGTGCATTTCCGGATTGCCAGCTTATCGCCGGAAATGTGGCCACGGAGGCTGGGGCAAAAGCCTTGATAGATGCAGGAATAGATGCCGTTAAAATAGGAATTGGTCCCGGTTCCATTTGTACGACCCGTATTGTTGCAGGCGTTGGCGTGCCGCAATTGACCGCCATTCAGAATTGTAAAGAAATTTCAAAAGCAACCGGAGTTCCCATCATAGCCGATGGGGGTATAAAATTTTCCGGTGATATTGCAAAAGCACTGGGTGCAGGTGCTGATTCTGTCATGCTGGGAAGTCTTCTGGCAGGTACCCAGGAAAGTCCGGGTGAAATGGTGATCTATCAGGGACGTTCTTATAAGGCATACAGGGGAATGGGATCGGTCGAAGCCATGAAAAAGGGCAGTTCAGACCGCTATTATCAGAAAGATACAGGGGAAAATGAAGAACTTGTCCCCGAAGGTATTGTTGGCAGAATCCCGTATCGAGGGACCGTCAGAGAAAATATAGTACAAATGATTGGCGGGCTTAAGGCGGGTATGGGATACTTGGGAGCCGCTACAATTGAAGAGCTTCAGGAAAAGGCAAAATTTATTAAAATCAGTTCAGCAGGACTCAGGGAAAGCCATGTCCATGATGTTATCATTACCAAAGAGGCACCCAATTACCGGGTTGAAAGCAAATAACCGGCAATGACCCAATTATCATCGCCATTTTATCATCTTCATCTTCATACGGAATATTCGCTTCTTGATGGCGCTATAAGGCTGAATTCCTTATTTAAGAAATGCCATGAATATGGAATGGATGCGGTATCCATAACCGATCACGGCACCATGTTCGGCGTAGCTGAATTCTATGAAAAGGCTAGGAAAGAATCCATAAAACCGATCATTGGGTGCGAAGTTTATGTTGCTCCCAGAACGTTGAATGATAGAACCCAGATAGACCACAAAGGCTTGAGACACTTGGTCCTTCTGGCAAAAGACCGCGAAGGATATACCAACCTTTGCAAGCTGGTTTCCATTGCTCAGCTCAAGGGATTCTACTATAAACCCAGAATTGACAAAGAACTACTGGTCAACTACTCAAAAGGATTGATCGGACTTTCTGCCTGCCTTAAGGGGGATATTCCCCAAAATATTATCCAAAACAAGATGGAAGATGCCGATGCTGCGGCCCGGTTTTATCTGAAAACTTTTGGTGAAACAAATTTTTTTCTGGAAGTCCAGAAAAATGGAATAAACATTCAACAAAAAGTAAATGAAGGGCTTCTTGATATCAGTGGGAGGCTGTCCATTCCCATGGTGGCCACCAATGACTGCCATTATCTTTCCAAAGGTGATGATAAGGCCCATGAAATACTGCTTTGTATTCAGACAGGAGATACGCTTACCAATCAAAATAGATTCAAATTTGATTCTGATCAGCTCTATTTTAAGTCACCAAAAGAGATGATCCGATCTTTTGGTGACTATCCGGGAGCCATTGAGAACACAAGAGAAATCATTTCAAAATGTAATGTGGAATTTGATGACAAGACATATCATTTTCCGCGATATGCACAGTCTTGCGAAGAATCTGAAGATGAAATTTTTAAGCAAAAGGCCATGGAAGGATTTGAAAAAAAGCTTAAAATCATTATGGCTTCAAATCCAGATATTGACGAAAAAGCTTACCGGGATCGAATTGAGTATGAGATCGGTGTGATCCTTAAAATGGGATTTCCCGGATATTTTTTAATTGTTGCTGATTTTATAGAATATTCAAGAAAAATTAATGTGCCTGTGGGCCCTGGAAGAGGATCGGCTGCCGGAAGTATGGTGGCCTATGCAATGGGTATTACAGCCCTTGATCCTATTGAACATGGGCTTATTTTTGAAAGATTTTTAAATCCGTCCCGTATGAGCATGCCGGATATTGATGTGGATTTTTGTATTGAAGGGCGGGATCAGGTGTATAAATATGTTACTGACCGGTATGGAGGCCCTGAGTATGTCTGTCAGATTATAACATTTGGAAGGCTGAAGGCCAAAGCGGTCATCAGAGATGTGGGCAGGGCTATTGGCGTTCTTTTATCCGAAGTGGATGAAATTGCCAAAATGATCCCGGATAATGTAAAGAACCTGACAAAGGCTATTGAGGAAGTTCCACGTATTCGGGAAAAATGTGCTGAGTCTGAAGAAAAAACCCAGATGCTGAAAATATCTCTTCTTCTGGAAGGGTTGCCAAGGCATGCGTCTACCCATGCAGCGGGCGTTGTGGTTTCTGATAAACCATTGAATGAATACCTGCCCTTATATAAAGGAAAAGAAGGGGAGACGCTGACTCAGTTCGATATGAATTATGTTGAAAAACTGGGGCTGGTTAAGTTTGATTTCCTGGGGTTAAGGAATCTTACTGTTATAAAGAATTGTATCGAACTGATTAAACGGCAGGGAAAAACGCCACCGGATCTTTTGAATCTTGATTATACGGATGCTAAAACTTTTGATTTGTTGCAACACGCTGATACTACAGGTGTGTTCCAGCTTGAGAGTTCGGGCATGAAGGATTTGATTTCCAGGCTGAAACCGGCAAGCTTTTCAGATATTGTCGCTCTGGTGGCCCTCTATCGTCCGGGTCCTCTCGACAGCGGTATGGCAGACACCTATGTCGAGAGAAAACATGGACATAAAGAAGTGGTTTATCTTTTTGATGAACTTGAACCGATATTAAAAGAAACCTATGGTGTGATTCTTTATCAGGAACAGGTTATGAAAATAGCCGTTGTACTTGCCAATTATTCAATGGCAGATGCAGACGGACTTCGAAAAGCCATGGGAAAAAAAATTGTTTCCATGATGGAAGAGCACCGGGCGCTGTTCCTGAAAGGGGCTGAAGAAAACAACTACGATCTTGAAAAGGCGGCAGAACTATTTAATTTGATGGAAAAATTTGGTGGATACGGCTTTAATAAATCTCATAGTGCAGCCTATGCCCTTATTGCTTATCAAACTGCTTATTTAAAGGCCAATTTCGCCCTTGAGTTTATTGCTGCTTTAATGACCAGCGAGAGAAATAATTCCGATGCTGTCATAAAATATATAGATGAGTGCCGGAATCATAAAATCAAAGTGTTGCCGCCGGATGTAAATAAGAGCGATGCCCATTTTATCGTGTCCGACGGATGTATCAGGTTTGGTCTTGCTGCAGTGAAAAATATCGGTGAGGCAGCCATTGAGTCCATTGTTGAATCCAGAAATGAAGCGGGTGAATACGAAAGTATTTATGATTTTTGTGAACGGGTCAATGTCGGAAAGGTGAACAAAAAAGTTCTTGAGGCGTTGATCAAGTGTGGGGCCTTTGATTCAAGCGATACCAAGCGCAGCCAGATGATGGCGATTTTTGAAGATGCCCTGGAACATGGATCAAGGATACAAAAGGAAAAAGCCGATTCGCAATTGGATTTATTTGCCGATTCAAATATGGGCACTGCACTGCCTGTGAGCAGGCCAAAATTTCCTGACATTAATGAATGGGAAGATAATGTACTTTTGTCCCTGGAAAAAGAGTCTTTGGGATTTTATATTTCAGGCCATCCCCTTGATAAATATGAAAAAACAATTCAAAAATATGCCACTGTAACTTCTGCCAATATTCATGATATGGCCGATGGAAAAATGATTCGCATGGGTGGTTCGGTAAAAATTCTTAAGCTTCATAAAACTAAAAAAGGGGATATGATGGCATTCGCAGCCATCGAGGATCAGGCAGGCTCCATTGAAGTTGTGGTCTTCCCCAATCTTTATGCAAAAGCCCATATGCTTCTGGCCGATGAGGAGATTGTTATTCTGGAGGCTGAAGTTCAAAAAAAGGAAAACATTGTCAAGCTTGTGGCGGAGAGCATTGTCCCTATCGAACAGGCCTCTCACGAATGGACCAATGGTGTATTGATCAAGGTAAATGCTCAGGAAGCATCTTCAGATACGCTTGAAAAACTAAAATCCATTATTGAAAATCACCCGGGTGATTGCACGGCTTGTTTAAAAATAGAGATAGAGAATAATCCGCCTGTACTGGTTAAGCTTTCGGATGACTACAGAACCGATTTTAATTCTTCTTTTTTTACAAAAGTGGAAAAACTGTTGGGCGCGAGTGCCATTGAAACCACATGTACACCCGTTAAAGAGAAACAGAAGAGAAACAAACCCTGGCTGAATAAACAAAATAAAAATTAATTTTAATTACCAACGGCCAGATTATCAATTATTTTTCGATCCCCGGCAACTTTTTGCACAATAACCATAATTTTCTTTTTTTCTTTTTTCGATTTAACAATACCGGTCAATGTAATGATATCATTATGGGTATCAACGTCAATATTGGTTGATCGGATATCCAGGTCTTTTAAAAGATATAGTCTTATTTTGCTTGTAAGAATTATATCATTTGAAATTTGGTTAATAGTGGTCTTGCCGATAAGGAGTTGATTCTCAACTTGCTTTACACCTTTAATTTTTTTGGTAATATCGGTTGCCATCTTTTTTTGAGATGAAGAGCCAACTACTCCTGTCAGGTATACAACTCTGTTTAATACATCTACATCAATATAACGCGCCTTTACAAATTTGTCTGTAATCAGTTTGATTTTAACGGTTGCGGAGATAACGGAATCATCCACCATCGTACCGAGGGAACGTTCGTCTGTGACGCCTTTATATCCGCCATAGACAATAGCACCACCAACAACCGTAGCGCCCGTAGGACCACAGCCGCCAGAGATCAAGGAAGTTATCAATGCAAGAGATAAAAATAAATATCGAAAATTCATTTTGTGCCTCCTTATTAAAAGTCATCACGATTAAGATTGTTGGGTTATAAAGTTTGACGTATCAGACAATTGTGTTTATATATAATCTTTGAAAATGATACAAGGATTTTGATTTTTTATTTGAAAGGAAGATAAATGAGTTGGCTGGGTAAAATGATCGGGGGAACCATTGGGTTTGCTTTGGGTGGCCCCATAGGTGCCGTGGCAGGTGCTGCATTCGGACATACATTTGTGGATAAAAAGGAGCAGGTATATCTTTCATCCCGACCGGGGACACAGGAGGCTTTGTCTTCTAATGAGGAGGCTCAACTTGTTTTTTTTACGGCTGCTTTTTCCATGCTGGCCAAAATTTCCAAAGCAAATGGTACCATAACCGATAGCGAGATATCGGCGGTTGAAAGTTTTATGAAACAAAATCTTCAGCTGGATTCCCATGGCCAGCAGACAGCTAAAAATATATTCAGACAGGCTGTCAATTCCCCTGAAACGTTTGATGCATTTGCCAACCAATTTTATTCAGTATTCAGGACCCAACCCCATATTATCGAGTTGATGATGGATGTATTACTCAGGGTATCTGCTGCAGATGGAAGTATTTCCCGAGAAGAAGAGGCCATGCTCTTGTCTGCCGTTAGAATTTTTAATTATTCTCATGCAGACTATGAACGCCTTAAATCAAAATATGTCAAAAAAACCAATAAATATTATGCGATCTTAAAATGTAGTGAAACCGCATCCAATGAAGAGATTAAAAAACAATACCGAAAACTTGTAACCGAATATCACCCGGATAAAATTGAAGCCAAAGGACTTCCTGAAGAGTTTATCAAATTTGCCAATGACAAATTTAAAGAAATTCAGGAAGCCTATGATTATATAAAAAATGAAAGGGAAATTTAAGCCTGTTTTTACCCGATTGTTAAAAGGGCAGGAGGCCTTTTTCCCTGACAATATTCATATAGGTTTCAATAATATTGGCAGGCGGCTCAATTTTTTCGGTTTCTTTTTTGTCCTTAAGTGACATGGCGTCAAATTCACAGACCGTAACACAGAGACCACATCCGATACATCGGTCTAAATTTACGGCGGCAATGATATCCTCATCCATCTCAACAGCATCCATGGGGCAGATCTCTTCACAGGCTTGACATCCTGTACATTCATCCTGATTTACATTGGCCTGGAAGTTTGAACTGACAATTTTTGCAGGGGCTTCAAAATTTTTTATATTCTTGAGGATCTGGCAGCAGCAAGCACAGCAAAGACAAATATTGATGGGTTTTTTCGCATTGGAGGGCTGGGGAACAAGCCCTTGCTTAACGCCTTGTTTGACAATATCCAAAGCCTCTTCCTGGGATATGGTTCTACCGATGCCGCGACTTTCATACATATAGGCACCGCTTCCGAAAATCAGACAGGCCTCACTGATTTTATCACAGCCATTGCCCATAATATTATGCTCTTGTCTGCAGATGCAAGGTGCCACGAGGATTTTTGACTGGGATTTGATAATATTTTCAACCTGTTCATAATCCATGATATTCAGTTCCGTGTTGATGGCTTTGGCAACTGGTATCACCCGTAACTGTTGGGTTTTATTTTTATACTGGTCTTTTATCAGATAAGGCGCATATTCATTAAAATCCTTAATCAATTTCTTTGTCAGGTGGTTAACCTGATATTCCCATATACCCACCACAAATTGAGCGAGCATAAAGGTGTTCACACCGTCCCGGTTTACATGGATAAGTAATCCTTTTTTGCCCATTTCAATGAGAACAGGTTCAATTTC